>JAILRX010000273.1 GCA_024697985.1 Treponemataceae bacterium
ATGTAAGTTACTTCCGGTCCAACCAAGTCAATATCGTACGAAATTGAAATACCCGGTACACATGTATCAAGATCAATCTGAACCTGAACTCCCGCATCAAGTATGCCGCCTACTAAAAAATCCCATCCGCCAAAAGAATTTACGCTGGTAGTATCATAGGTGGCAACTCCGTAACCGATTTTAATCATTGCAAAAGGTGATATGATCAAAGAATCCATATTGAAAGGAACTTTAAAACCTGTTCCAACATACGGAAGAACCAATTTGGCACCATCAACAAAATCAACTGAAACACCAAATTCAAAGCCCCAGATGTTTCCGCACCATATATCCATATCTACGTCAAGACTTGCACTGGCAGCAAAATCAGAAATTCTTCCGGTTTTTAACGGAATTGAACTTCCAACCCTCAAGTCAAAAACTGTAGGAGACTCAATTTCAAGTCCGTCAACCATGAATTCGTAGTTTCCAGAACTGCCGGATTTCTTACCTGATTTTTTGTCTGACTTTCCGTCAGAGCCTGAAGATTTTTTTGAAGACTTATCGTTCAGGTTTTTATTTTCTACGAGTCTGTAAAGACCATGTTCAAGAGCCCATTCAGATTCGTATTTTTTCTTATTCTCAGCGTCTTCAAGGACAAGAGTATAGCCTTTTTCTGATTTTACTGGCTCAGAAACTGTGTAGGTCGCAGCTTCCACATCGCGGCTTCGATACGAAGTAAAAATCTGATAAACGAGGGCATATTTCAAGCCTTCAATAGGATTGTTTGAAAAAGTATTTGCTACAATTGTTCGAACATTTGATGGCGCATATTTCAAAACAGCAAAGAACGCATCCTTGCCTTCCCTTGCTACGAGGTCGTACGAGATATATCGTGCGATTTTCTTGAAATCACTTTCTGAATCTGCGAAAGTGTCTGCAAAAGCTTTTACGCGACCTTTCAACTGATCTTCTGTTTCTACAGAAGCTCCCTTGATTGCCTTGTCAACAAAGGCTGAAACTACTGAAACAGGAATAGAATAGTTGGTTGAATCCCTGTAATAAGCTTTCCATGTATTGATACCTGCAACAGCATATCCTGATGGAGCAGATTTATCTGCAACCAAAAGAGGGCCACCTGAGTTTCCACTGTCAACCTGTGCTGAATGCTGGATAATTGTCGAAATTTCCGGATCAAGCATTTCCTTGATTCTGGCCCTTGAATTGGTTACGATACCCTTTCCAAACTGCCATACAGGATCACCGCCAAGTCCTGGATAACCTGCGGTATATACTTCATCTCCGTCTTTTAAAACTGATGTGCTGAATTTCATTCCCGTCTTGAAAGGTTTTTCACCTTGTGGGAAAGCACATACAACGATATCAATGTCGTCATCTTCTGCGATGACTTTCAGGTTTTCATACTTTTTGATTTCACCGCTCTCTGCGTCTTCAAATTCAATTGAAACCGTAGAAGCCTGCGGCACAACGTGACGATTTGTCACGACGTAATTTTTTCCATCAGGAGCAACATAAATAAATCCTGATCCAAAACCACCTTTTATATATGCATCGATGTATTTTGCATAGGTGGTATAACCACTGTTTCGCAAGGAATCGCGAAACTCTTCCATGATTGTCACGAACTGCTCATCATATTGCTGACGGACAATTCCGACATAGGAACGAATCTGTGCATTCGCCCCCATCAGCAGCATCAACAAGGATACTGCCAGCATAAGTTTTTTCTTCACTTCTTTTTCTCTCCAACCAGATTCTGCCTTTTCCCCGACAGAACCTGGCGTTTAATTTTTTACTTAGTTTCTAGCATCAAGCTGTCGCTGCAATTTTTTCTGATATGAAATTTCGTTCAAAGCATTATTTTTTGCATTATTGGCTTTTTTAACAAGTTTTCCAGCGTTTGGTGAAGCGATAACTTCATTCAAAAGTGAAACAGCCTGTTCATAATCGCCAATTACAATCTTCAAAAGAGCTTCGTTATAGCAAGCCTCGATGATTCCTGTAGTTTTGTACAGATTATCAAATTCTTCGATTGCTCGGTCATAGAGATGTCGTTTTGCCATATCAAGACAAGCAGCAAAATTTTCATTCTTTTCAGGTGCATCAGCAAGCACAACTGACTGTGTTACTGAGTATGGCTGAAGCTGCTTCATGATATCTTTTACCAAATCTCTTGTTCCACCCTGCAAAAGGCTTGTAGCTGACTGGAGTGTAGAATTAGAATTTACCCATCCAGTGTTCTTTTCAATTTTCTTTGATTTCTGAGAAACGATTCCATTTGTTGTTGAATCAATAACCTGATAAACATAAGTTACAGAAGCAGTTCTTTTCTGATAAAGCACTGTCTCTCCGTCAGAGTTCTGACGATATTCGCTGTCAACACCAGTTGACCAGTCTGAAATGTAACCTGTCAAATAAACATCGCATGGAGCCTTGTTTCCGTTTGAAATGGCACCACTAACCTGACTTGCACCAATAACTGTAAAGTAACCGCTGTCAAGAAGTGACATTGTCAAATTTTCAGTAAAGAAATTTGCCATTTCGTTTCTTTCTGTATTAGTCGTTCTATAAGGACGACCAAACAGCCAACTAAGAAAATAAGCTTCGCCTGATGACGAATTATTTGCCTCAGCCTGAATAGGCAAAATTGCGATTGTTTTTGCTCCATTCAAATCGAGTTCTGCAGGACGATCTACGGTGTAAGAAACTGTTGTTGCACATCCAACAATTGACATCATAAGTACAAGTATTGCACTTATATAAAGGATTTTTTTCATCTTTTTTACCCCTAATTTTTTTTTGTGAATTCATTATATAATAAAAAAACTGCTATATCAATTAAAAATTTGTGATATAATAGCCCCCATGAACCTCCTGGCTAAATTGAAAGAAACTTCTATTTCTGTACTTCCGGTCATGCTCATAGTAGTATTGCTTTCGGTTACAGTTGTCCCGATGGAAAAAATGGCTCTGGCACAATTCTGTGCAAGCGGAGTCTTTCTAATCCTTGGACTTACCCTATTTTTGCTTGGTGTCGACCTTGGAATCCAGCCTATTGGTGAAAGAGCTGGAGCTGAACTCACGAAAAAACGAAACCTTCCGCTCCTCGTAGCCGTAGCCTTTGTAATCGGCTTTCTCGTTACGATTGCCGAACCTGACATTCAGGTTTTTGGAGATCAGGTCAAGAGCGTTTTTCCGGCCATCAACAAGCTCGGTTTTGTCATGGTGATAGCGCTTGGTGTCGGAATCTTCATCATGGTTGGACTTTTACGGACAATCCTGAACATTTCACTCAAAATAACGATGCTTGTCAGCTACGTCATAATGCTTGCCATTTCGTTTTTCATTGATTCGTCCTTTTTTGGAATCGCCTTTGATTCGGGCGGAGCTACGACGGGACCTATGACAGTACCTTTCATCATGGCCTTGGGTATCGGTGTCTGCGCCGTTCGTTCCGGAAGCAAGGACGGATTCGGTCTTACAGGTGTCACATCAGTCGGACCAGTTTTTGCAGTGCTTCTTTATGGCCTGATATGCTCAAAACTCGGGCTTCTTTCAAATGAAGTTCACGAAGCTGCTGAACAGGCAGCCATGGAACCGGCTTTAGGCACGGACTTTTTTGCACTTTACCGCGCGGAATTTACGGAAGTCGTAAAGGAAGCTTCCATATCAATACTTCCAATTATTTTTCTCTTTGTAGTATTCCAGCTTTCTCTTTTGAAAATGACGAAACGACAATGCTTCCGAATCGTAATCGGTCTTATATACAGCTACATCGGATTGATAATATTTTTGCTCGGCGTAAAAGCAGGCTTCATGCAGGCCGGACAGACAATCGGTGAGTTTTTAGGAATGAAAGCCTTCGAGGCAGGCGGCTGGTGGATGGTACTTTTGATCTGTACGGGTCTCGTTCTCGGAGCAATCGTAGTCTGTGCAGAACCTGCAGTCTGGGTTCTGACGGTTCAGGTTGAGCAGGCAAGCGGTGGTGCCATAAAACGAAAATTGATGCTCGTATTTTTGGCCGTCGGAACAGCCCTTGCAATCGCGCTTTCACTCTTGAGGGGCGTTATCGGATTCCCGCTTAAATACATCCTTTTCCCAGGATATGCGATCGCACTTTTCCTCATGATTTTCAGTCCGAATCTTTTTACGGGAATCGCCTTCGACTCAGGAGGTGTTGCATCCGGACCTCTTACCTCAACCTTCATTCTGTCCTTTACTTTAGGGGCAGCAAATTGCAATGGAAACGGAAATGACGCTTTCGGAGTAATTGCCCTCGTCGCAATGATGCCGATAATCGCAATCCAACTTTTGGGTATCATATTTAAGAAAAAAATTGCACTCAATAATGCCGAAAAAAAGGAGGCACACTGATGAACAAACTTATAATCAGCATCGTTCCAAGAAACACAGCCGATATCCTCACGGAAGAAGCGAACAAAGCAGGCGCCCGAGGAGGAACGATTCTTGTAGGAACAGGAACATCAGCAAACTCAGTAATCCAGTTTCTGGGCTTAGGAAGCTCAGAACAGGACATCCTCTACACAATTGTTGATGAAAAGATAGAACTGGACGTCATCAACGCAATAAAGACAAAATGCGAGAACAACCGTCTGGTCAGTGCTAAAAATGGAGCAATTTTTTCCATGGATGTCACAGATTTTATCCGAGGCGGAAAAAATTCAACAGACAAAGAAACTTCAAAAAAGGAGAATTCAGATATGAGCAGCGAAAACAACTACACAATGATTACGGCAATCGTAAATAAAGGCTATGCAGAAGACGCAATGGCGGCAGCAAGAAATGCCGGAGCAAAAGGCGGCACAATTCTTGCAGCACACGGAACGGCCCGCGAAGGTGATGCCAAATTTTTCGGCGTTGAAATCGTGCCTGAAAAAGACATGCTGCTGATTCTCGTGCCAAAAGCTGACACCCAGAAGATTCTTGATGCAATCCAAAATCTCGAATGTCTCCAAAAAGCGGGAAGCGGAATCACTTTCTGCACGGAAGTTGACAACTTCACCCTGCTTGGAAAAAGCAAATAAAATAATTTACAAGCAAAGAATAACGATATAAAATATTTTGATATGGGGAAGTCTTTTTGAGGAGAAAAGAATGTCAGATAATTTAAGAAACATCATCGGAATTAACAAGGATAAATGTGTTTTTTGCCAAAAATGTATCAGTGTATGTCCTTCAAAGTTGTGCAACAAAGTTGATGGCAACCACATCAGCGTAGATCCAGACTTGTGTATCGGATGTGGTTCTTGTATAGAAGCATGCCGACACGGAGCCAGATACGGAATAGATGATTCTGAAGAATTTTTTGAAGCTCTTAAAAGTGAAGAAAAAATAGTTGCGATTGTTGCGCCTGCCGCAATCGTTTCATTCAGAGGAATGGACTTGGAACTGAACGCATTCCTCAAGTCGTTAGGCGTTAAAGCAGTTTTCGATGTAAGTTTCGGTGCTGAACTTACCACAAAATCTTACATCGAGTTCATGAAGAAAACCAATCCGCCAGTAGTAATTTCACAGCCATGTCCTACAATCGTAACATTCCTTGAAATTTATCGACCGGAACTTCTTAAGTATCTTGCACCAGCAGACAGCCCGATGCTTCACACCATGAAAATGATCAAGGAATTCTTTCCTGAATACAAAAACTACAAGATTGCAGTTATCTCGCCATGCTATGCTAAACGACGTGAATTTGATGAAACAGGTTTGGGAGACTATAACGTAACAATTAAGAGTGTTGAAAACTACATTTCAGAACACAATGTAAATCTTGCAACATTCCCAAAGGTACCTTACGACGGACCAAAGGCAGAACGAGGTGTAACCTACTCTACTCCGGGTGGACTTATGCATACTGCAGCCCGCTACGTACCGGGAATCACAGCATCAACAAGGAAAATCGAAGGTGCAGAAAAAATTTATAAATATTTTGCACATCTTTCATCATCGATTAAAGATGGAGACAGTCCAATCTACAAATTGGTTGACTGCCTCAACTGTTCAGAAGGATGTAACGTAGGTCCTGGAACCTCTAACCAAAAACTCCACATCGATAAAATCGAGCGATATGTAAACGACCGAGAACTGAGACAGCAGAGCTATTGGGACAAGCAGGGCTTTACTAAAAAAGCAGCAATTAAAAAACTCGAAAAGAATATCGATAAATATTGGAATCCGGATTTGTACAAACGAACCTACGTGGATCGAAATGCACTTTTTAAACAAAAGATCAAAAATCCGACCCATGACGAAATTAACCAGATTTTCGTTTCAATGGATAAACATTCCAAGGCTGATATTTTGGACTGTGGTTCATGCGGATACAATTCTTGCGAGCAGATGGCAGTTGCAATATACAACGGATTGAACATCCCGGAGAACTGTCGACATTACAATGCAAAGGTTGCTGAAAAAGCCCACGAAGCACATCAGCAGGAACTGGTAAACTCAATCAAGAATGTTACTGAAAAGAGCGTTCAGAACCTGGACAAGACCGAAAACGAAATCAAGGACCTTGTAGGCGTTACCCGCACAATGTCAGACTACGTAACGACTTCTTCTGCAGCTATCGAAGAGATGATTGCAAACATCAACTCGATTACAAACATGCTTAATACAAATGCAGAAGCCGTTCAGAATCTTGATAATGCTACAAGCAGCGGACAGGAACAGATTCAGAACATCGCGCATCTCGTTTCATCAATCGAAAAGAGTTCGGACGGACTTACAGAGATGAGTTCCGTAATTCAGCAGATTGCAAGTCAGACAAACTTGCTTGCCATGAACGCTGCAATCGAAGCAGCCCACGCAGGAGAATCCGGTCAGGGATTTGCCGTTGTTGCTGATGAAATCAGAAAACTGGCCGAAGGTTCGGGAAAAGAAGCTAAGAAGATTTCTGTCGTACTTAAGGAAGTCAAAGCTCTTATCGACAATACCTTTAAGGTTACAGTTTCTGCACAGAAAGACTTTGAGCAGGTTGTTGCCCTTTCAAGTCAGGTACACAACCAGGAAGCTCTGGTTCAGTCTTCAGTCGAAGAGCAGAACGAAGGTGGAACTCAGGTTCTTGCATCCCTCGAAAAACTCAGGGAACTTACAACAACAGTCACGAATTCAACCGAAAATCTGCACAAAGACGCAGAACAGCTTAAAGAAAACATCATGGCCCTTTCAAACTAAAAGGCCTGAAATCAAACAGGAAATCCACCGTTCGCGAACTTGCCGGATGGTGGATTTTTTTTTCGCTCGATATAGTTCGCGCAAGGATACGGCACGCACAATTCGCATCAGACTTTTCTTAATTTTTTTCTATATAAGAAAAAAAATTTGACACAAATACCTCTATATCTTAAAATGTTTAAAGAATTTACAAATCAAAGAGGGGTCTGTTTTTATGTTCACATCCGAAAAAGAATCTTTCGAAGTTCAATCAGAAAACAAAAAGATCAATGTCGTAAAGACAATATATAAAGCTGATCAGGACATCAGCGCAAATCTAAGTGCAAACAATTCTCTTGAAACCTTTTCAGTTGATGAAAAATTCAAGGAAATTTCAAAGGGAGCCAAAGATTTTTCAGCAAAGAATGCGTGGTTCAATCCGGGAGGATGGCAGTCGTGGGCTCCAGGTTTTGAAGTTGCTCCAAACGAAAAACGGCCTGACCTTAAAAACATTGCAATCTCTCAGTGGAATCAATATCTTACAGTTCCAAATACAAAAAATTCACTCTACAAAAAAAAGAACATAATTCTCGGACAGTTCATCGTTTACTTCCGGGTAAATTCTACATATTTTGTAATCGCTTCAACCGGAAATACAAAGGAACTCTTGCCGCCAGTTCAGTACATTTACAACAAGAGGAACGGCACAATCGAAATTCAGATTTATGACAGCGGAAAAGCCTGGGCAAAAGGCGAAAAGGTTTGTGAAATCTGCATGTTCACAGCAGATTCCTTCTTTGAAGCAAAAGATGCAATCCACGAACTCTTTGCAAACCCTGAGTTCGCCGGAAAGAAATGCGCATCTCGATTTGACGACCTCGCCTTCCTTGGAGAAGTTCCTGGCGGATGGGAATCTTGGTACAACCATTATGCAGACATCAACCAGAACCTGATTTTGGACGACCTGGACTCACTTTGCAACACTAAAAACATCATTTCGATGATGTATCTTGATCAGAAAAAACCTGTTGTCTTTCAGATTGATGACGGATGGGAATACACAGTCGGTCACTGGGACATCAGAACGGACAGATTCCCTAACGGCTTAAAATCAATCTCTGATAAAGTCGAAGCAAAAGGAATGATTCCTGGTCTTTGGATTGCACCTTTCTTGATGGACCTTCGTTCACCGGTTGCAAAAGAGCATCCGGACTGGGTTTTGTGCGACTCTGAAGGCATTCCTGTTACGGCAGGTTATAATCCACTTTGGGGAGCTAAAAAAGGCGAATTCCAGCCTAGAAAATCAGGAACCTTCTACTGCCTCGACTTGAGCAACGACCAGGTTGTAGACTATCTGGACAAACTCATCGAAAGAGCAATCAATGAATGGGGAATCCGATATCTTAAACTCGACTTTTTGTATGCCGGCATGATTCACGGTGCTTACAAAAACGCCGGAAGCGCATACCAGTGGTATGACAGGGCCGTAAAAGTCCTTACAAAACGAAAGAAGAACAATGAAGGCAAGGAAGTTGCCTACCTTGGATGCGGAATGCCGTTCGAACATTCTTTCAACGACTTCCCTCTTTCACGAATCGGATGCGACACTTACGAACACTGGGACAACAACCTCATCAAGATGCTCAAATGGAACGGTCGAACATCAGCATATTTGAGCATGAAAGACACAATCGGACGAGCATTGTGGAACAAGGGCGTTTACTACAACGACCCGGACGTAGTTTTCGTAAGAAACAACAACTGTTCGCTCACCCGGGACGAAAAAATCCTTATTGCATCAGTTGATATTCTTCTTGGAAATCAGGTGATGTATTCTGATGACCCGGCAACATCTTCAAGCGAAGAAGAAGTGGCACTTGCCAAGGAAATTGCAGATATTGCAAGGAAATTTGAAAATGAAGAATTTTCAGTTACACCTGTAGCAATTGATATATTTAAAATAGAATCTCGTTCTGGAAAATACTCTGGAACAATCAATCTTGTAAAGAGGAACATCGAATGGAAAGAAGCAAAGTAATTTTCGGAAACGAAATCAGCACAAAAGACTACAACAAGGGAATTAAAAATCAGAAAAAATTCCTTAGAAAATTCGGCGACGACAGAGACACAGAATACAAATTGACATTGGTTGATAATCCTGTAATTTCTGGGCCACTTGGTGTCAAGACAATCGTAATTGACCACGAAGGAAAGGACAAGCCTTTTGAAGAACAGCTCAAGGAACT
>JAILRX010000048.1 GCA_024697985.1 Treponemataceae bacterium
TCCTCAGAAATTCAACAACAAGACAAACGGTATCACACAGCGACGATGGCTTTTGTGTGCAAACCCAGAACTTTCTAAATTCATCACGGACCGAATCGGACACGGATGGGAAAAAGATTTTTCAAAGATTGCCGCACTCAAAAAGTTTGCTGATGATGAAAAGAGCCAGGAAGAATTCCTTGCCATCAAGCAGAATGCAAAAGTTCGTCTTGCTAAATACCTGAAGGAAACTCAGGACGTGGACCTTGATCCTAACTCAATTTTCGACGTTCAAGTAAAACGACTTCACGAATACAAACGACAGCTGTTGAACATTCTTCACATTATGTATGAATACAACAAGATTCTTGAGGATTCAAGCTACAATCCTCCTGCACGAACCTATATTTTCGGTGCAAAGGCTGCAAGCGGATACAGACGAGCAAAGAGTATCATTAAGCTCATCAACACTGTTGCTGACAGAATCAACAATGACCGCCGCGTAAACGGAAAACTCAAGGTCGTATTCGTAGAAAACTACCGAGTTTCAGTTGCTGAAAAAATCTTCCCAGCTTCTGATATTTCAGAACAGATTTCTACAGCCGGACTTGAAGCTTCAGGAACCGGAAACATGAAGTTCATGGTAAACGGTGCACTCACAATGGGAACAATGGACGGTGCAAACATCGAAATCGTGGAAGAAGCCGGAGAAGAGAACGCATTCATCTTTGGTCTTAGAACAAACGAAATCCACAAGATTGATGAGGAACACAGCTACAATCCACAGAAATACTTGGACAGAAATCCGGGACTTGCAAAAGTTTTGGAGCAGTTGATCGACGGAACATACGATCCTTCTTATCAGCTTTTCAGAGAATTGCACGATTCTTTGGTTTACGGTATCGAAGGAAATCGTCCCGACATCTACTACGTTCTTGCTGACTTTGACTCTTATTGCGAAGTTCAGGACAGAGCTGCTAAAGAATTCAGCGACAGAAAGTTGTGGGCTAAAAAAGCCATCATCAACATTGCAAGTTCAGGCAAGTTCTCATCAGACAGAACTATTGAAGAATATGTTCGAGACATCTGGAAGCTTGAAAAACTTCGATAAAATTTATCAATAAATATTGGTGGGCGGTGCATTTTTATAACGATGCACCGTTTTTTATTGAAAGCAAAGAGGTGAAATCAATGAAAAAATCAAAATTGCATTTGCAGATGAATCTTTCCAAATTTTCAGAAATGAAAATCAAGGAACTTTATAAAATTCCACAGGATCAGAAAGTTGAACTTGCTATATGGGCAGGAAAAGCCTTTGACGCAGACATCCGTGAAAAAGGTTTTGTCTTTACGAACTCTGCAATGTACTGGAATTTTCCGACATCAGGCGAAACGGCAGAAGGAACAAATTTTGTTGCAAAAGAAGCCGTGTTAAAGTCCGTAGAAACAGGCGCAAACGAAATTGCTGTGAGCACTGACTCGAAAGACATTAAATTCACTCTGAACGAAAAATTCACCTCTGATGATGCAGCTTTCATAAAAGCCGTTATTTCAAGCTATTACACCGACTACAAGCTTACAAAAACTTTTGCCGCAGACATCGTAGCAAAAGATGAGAACAATTCGATTGTTTTTACCTACCTGATGACATCAGATTTTTTCACCGAGGGTGTAGCCGGCGTTAAAAACAAGTTTGCAAAAAAAGAAAAGTCCAAGGATATTCAGACTTCTTCTGAGACTTCTAGTACAAGCACAGAGACAACATCCGCATCCGATACTGATGCAAATTCCAATGCCGATTCTTCATCGAATGGAACCGCGACTGAAAGCAAAAAAGAGAAAAAAGCAAAGTCTAAAAAAGAAAAGACCAGCGAAGATAAGCCTAAGGTTGGGTTTTTCACAAAATTCGGTCATTTTTGGCGACACATTCTTGATGTCATCGTTGACTTGATTTTGATTTTGGGTATTGTGCTTTTGTTAAAGCCGGACCTTTTCCCTAAAAATGAAGCAGTTGTTCTAGAAGTTCCTGAAATCCAGGAACAGGTCAAACTGAACGATTCAGTTGATAACCAGATCGATATTGAAGTTGATAAGATTGAACCGGCCTTGATTGAAAAACCGGCTGACATTATCGAACCAGCTTCGAATACCGCTCCTTCTAGTGAAGAAGCAATCCTCATTCCAGAAGAGCCTGCAGTAAAACCAGTTTCTGAAAC
>JAILRX010000073.1 GCA_024697985.1 Treponemataceae bacterium
ACTACCAAACCAGATTGTTCCGTCGATGTTTACGAAAATTGACCAGGTCGAAACATTATCGATGACAGTGTTTGTCGTGATCTTTCTGAGCTTGTTGTTGGCAAGCTTATAGATTCCGTGTTCTGCTAGTCCGATCCAAAAGTCACCGTTCAAATCCTGTGTGATTGATGTTGCAAGATAGTTTTCCATATCGGCAAGCTGTGGAATGTTGCAGAAAAGACCGTCATTATATAAGAAAAGTCCTCTTTCATTTGATGTTATAAGCCAGATTCTTCCCGCTGTATCGCAGTAAAACGAAACGGCGATGACACCTTTCGAAACTGTTCCTGCCTGGAACTGTGGTGTAATCAGATGACCTTCCGGTGTCAGATATACGACGCCGGCTGCCGTTCCAATCCAGATGTTTCCGTTTTTGTCTTCGCAAAGTGCCCTGATAGAATTGTTCGGAAGTCCGTTTTCTACCGTGTAAACCTTCGTGTCATATTTGGAAATCATCTGAAGACCGTCATCGTTTGAACCTACCCAAAGGTTTCCATTTCTGTCTTCAAGAATTGCTCGCACGGAACTGAAAACATAGTCATTGTGAGCGTTTCTTTTTAAGGTAGTAAATTCTACGCCATCGAATCGGACCAGACCTTCATATGTTCCGATGTTTAAGTAGCCGTCTTTCGACTGCATTAAATCTGTGGCCGTAGTTCCTTTCATTCCTCCAAACGTATCCCAACTTTGGTAGACATAGTTGTCAAAAAAATTTTGTTGTGCAATAGTTGGAAGAACAAATAATGCTGATAATAGTGTAAAAGTAAAAATTTTCCTGAGACTCTGTTTCATGAAAAAAATTATAAAACATAAAAATGATATGTCAAAAAAAAATTTTTGTATTGAACGCAAGATGCAGTTTTGCCAATTCGAATATGAATCGGTAAAAATTGATTTTTCTAAAAAGGCTTTCTCTGTCAGTGCAGTTTTCGACCTGTCTTATGATGCAGAACTTGTTCCCGACAGTTTTGTTGATGTGCAGGACCTGGAAGCGGCAACTTGTGCTTTCGGATTTTTGTGCCAGGTCGAATCAGACGTAAACAACAAAAGCGAAAAAATCGCCTTTATGCTTTCTGATAAAAACTGCTTTTGCATCTGCCGCATCAAAGACGGTCTTTCTGGTGGAAATTTT
This sequence comes from Treponemataceae bacterium, assembly GCA_024697985.1. Taxonomy (GTDB): domain Bacteria; phylum Spirochaetota; class Spirochaetia; order Treponematales; family Treponemataceae; genus RGIG9060. The sequence goes on from JAILRX010000073.1 coordinate 1,172, forward strand.
ATTCTGCCCTGGCAACGGCTTTCAAAAAATCAGGAAAAGACAAACCACCTTCTGAGAATTGATTTTAGTGGCGATAAATTTTCCTTCTATATCGATGATGAATGGGTTTCAGATGAGTTTTCCAGTTTTCCTTCCAACGGGAAGATCGGCTTTGCAGGACAGAACTACATGGTTCACGAAAAGGTTTTGTGTACTGTAAAAAACTTTAGGATAAAAACTTTTAATCCAAGTAAAAAACAAAGAAATTGCAGAAAAGCAGACTTTGAAAAAGTGCTTTTTTCAGATGAGAAACCTTCTTCAATTCAGAATTTTGATGAGGCATGGGATTATTATCAGCAGGCCAGAATGCTTTACGAAAAAGACGAATTTCTAAAGGCAAAATCCTTTATTCTTGCGGCCGCCAGCGATTTGAGTGAAAACCTTGCCGTTCTCGAACTTTACGGTTTCATCTGCAGCAAGATTGATTCTGACGAATTGCCGCGCATCATCCGTCTGATAAAATCAAATCAAAAACATGCTCCTTACGTTCAGTCTTATCGGGATGAATGCGAATCTCTTATCCAGCGCCTCGAGCAAAATCAGGATGAAAATCAAAATGTAAATATCAAGTTCAGTATTTATGATAAGGCAGTTTTTTTGCTTGAAAAACCTGTAATTCCACTTATATAATTCTTTTTATGGCAAAGAAAAAATTAAAGTTCGTCGATTACATTGATATATTCTTTGTAATCGCAATCGTTTTGGTAATGGGTGTGCTTGGTTCACTGCGGGTTTTTGAACGCATTGAATATTCTGGCTATGACCTTCTTCTTCACATGAAGTCAAAGAGCACTCAAGATCCTAACATCATGCTTTCAAACATTGATGACTATGCTCTTGAGGAAGTCGGTACCTGGCCTTGGACTCGTGATATTGTTGCAAACTGTCTTGTTCGAATGCGGGAATTCGGTGTTGACACCGTTGTTTTCGATATCGAGTACCTTTCTGATTCTCAGAGAGGTGTTGATACTGCTGAGCTTGACAACCTGCCGGATAAATTCAATTCATCTTTGGAAAATACGGCAGAACTTTTTGATGAGTTTTCTACTTCAATTTCGCGCGGACAGATTCCTGCCAGCATGGCAACATCAATTTCAAATGACCTCATCAATGATTATTTGATTCCAAACTACGAGGATCTGTACAATTCTGTAGCTGGAAACCTTGTCATCGACAATGATGAGCTTTTCGG
>JAILRX010000082.1 GCA_024697985.1 Treponemataceae bacterium
GTCGTCCTCGCAGAAAAAGTCGTAAAGGTCTCCAGAAACTCCGGCCATCGGATTGAAAATGTAAGCTACCTGCCAGCCCTTAACTTCAGGAGCCGTATGCGGATAGAAGGCTCTCTGTACGTTTACGGCCAAAGCCATATCGCGTTCTGCACGTCTGTTGATAGCAGCAAGCTGTTCGTTGGCTTCTTCGAGGTTTTGGTTTGATTCGGTCAAGTCACGGGTTCGTTCTTCAACCTTGTCTTCCAAAGTTTTGTTCAAGTCTTCAACTTCTTTTCGGGCCTGCTCAGAGTGCTCCAAAACCTTTTCGTTGAATCGCCACAAATAAAACAGAATCATGTTTGCGGCAAAAATACCGATTGCATTGATACAGATTGAACTGATCATGATGACAGGAGCATGTTCGTATGCCGGTCGATAGACTGAGAACGAGCTTGTGAGCAATACAACCTGCGAAAGTATATGGAAAAGATGAAGCTGAAATCTTCGCAGTGCAAACACGTTGTTTACGATTGCCATGGCAACACAGAATGCGCAGGTTCGGTAGCTGACAAAAGTTGAAAGCTTATCTTCTTCGACCATCGGAGCGAAAAATGCAATAAAAATCGTGATTACGATAAATCCGAAGGTTGCAAAATAAGATGCAAGTCGGACCTTTCCGATTTTGATACAGCTGAGTGCTGAAAAGAAGCACAAGCACGGCAAGAAACAAAGGGAACCTGTATCCTTGAAGTGATACATGAAAATAAGAACAAGAGAAAGCGTTATGAAGGCTGGAATACAGACCAAACAGCCAAGAATAAGGTTTGATATTTTCTGCTGTTCCTTGTATGGAAGTTCATCAAAGTTTTCTTTTTCCGGCAAAAAAATCTTAACAAAAGACATTTATGCTCCTCCTGAAGATAAAAACATTATTTTTAATATTTTATATCAACAGGAGAAAAAATACACATAAAACATGCAAATTGTAAAAGAATTTTACAATTTCTTGAGGATAATCATCGTAAGGTCGTCATTCAACGGAACGCCTTTAGTAAACTCGTTGAACTGTTCGAGAACCTTATCAAGCTGGCTCTGAGCAGAGCCGTTTCCGATGTTTGCAAAAATCTTTGCAACACCTTCGGCTCCGAGTTCCTCGCCTGCGGCATTTCGCGACTCATAGAGACAGTCCGTGTAAAGCATGAGGGTATCTCCAGACTTCACGTTGAAGTTGATTCCTGTAAAATCAGGTGGAAGATACTGGATACCGACAAGTCCGCCTCCAGAAGCCTCGCCGTTAATCAAGGCCGGACTTACACGACCGGAAGCGCCGGAGCGGCAAAGCAAAGCCGGATGTCCGCCGTTTACGTATTCAACATAGTTTCCATCGATACGGAGCAAAATACCGGTAAGGTAATTTTCGATTTCGCCCTTATCGTTTCCGATGGCCTCGCTGATATTTCCCATGATTTTTGCAATTCGGCTGTCCTTGCCCTTTTCAAATTCTCGGGTAATGATTGTCTTGGAAAGCATGGTTACAAGACCGGAAGCAATACCGTGTCCTGAAACATCGAAAAGACAGCAGCCTTTCAAGCTGTTTCCGTCATAGAAAAAGTCGTAAAGGTCTCCTGAAACTCCTGCCATCGGCTTGAAAACATAGGCAACATCCCAATCCTTAACCTTAGGAGCCGCTTTAGGATAGAAGTTTCTCTGAACGTTTACGGCCAAAGCCATATCGCGTTCTGCACGTCTGTTGATTGCAGCGAGCTGTTCGTTTGCTTCCTCGAGGTTTTTATTTGATTCAGAAAGTTCTCGAGTTCTGTCGGCAACCTTCTTCTCCAAGTTCTTGTTCAAATCTTCTACATCGTTTCTTGATTTAGCAAAACGTCGTGCCAAAATCAAAAGGAAGCTCATGATTACGAGCATCCAGGAATACGTACTCAAGAACGGGAAGTTTTCAACTCCAAGCCAGTTTCGTGGAATGAAGTCGAAGGCAACACAAAGAATGAATGGAATGAATCCGACCAAAAGCGAAATGGCTCCTTCACGCTTCTTAATAATAGAACGAACAATGATAAAAATAAGGTATCCAATCTGTGGAAGCATAAAAAGATGCACGATATCACGGATGGCCTTGAGCGAGTTGTAATCCTTTTGGATAAAAATCAGGATTGATGGAATCAAAATCAATACATATCGGATTACTGTAACAAACCATTTTTCCTTTCGGCGAACGTAGGCATTAACGAATTCAATCAGCATGGCTACCATTGCAAAGAGCATGAAGTCCGACATGATTTTCTGGAAAGTAAGAAACTTAAACCTGATTGATTCAAGAACAAACAGATCCTGAATGTACCAGACAGAAAGATAGAGTGCTGCAGTAATGTTCAAGATTGCGAAGAACAGGTTTTCCCGGTCTTTTTTTCTAAAAATGAAAAGAATGAGCTCGTACAATCCGATTACGATCATACAAAGAGCACACATCAAATTGATTGTTGAATTGAAGAATTTTTCCGTATTTGCAAAATCTTTTGCATCAGCTGTTGTACCTATGAAAGCAGTCGGTGGAACAGAACCTTCTCCGTGTGTCCAGATTTTCATGAGAAGAACGTTTTCACCTTTCTGGTTCAAAAGAGGCTCAGGAATGTGATAATATCGAGTTTCGTTCCAGGCACTGAATTCATTGTCAGGCGGCATTACACCTGCCCTACCGATTTCAACACCATTGAGGGTTGTAACATCGGCCATATTGATTCGGCCGCCGAAGAAAGCAAGGTCTCTGCCCTTCAAGCCTTCTGGAATTTCAAAAACAAATTTAACCCAGACAATACCGGATTTTTCTTCCAGCAGCTGATGAAGTTCAGCAGGTTTATCCAGAGGAACAAATTTAGCAGAAGCTATCTTTGAAGGATCCTGTTCAGTTGAATATTGCATGGAATTCTTAAGATAAATTCTTTCACCACGAACATTTGAACAGCCAAATAAAAAGAAAAGACATGATGCTACTGCTATTGCAAGTAAAGCCGATTTTCTAAAAGGGTTTGTCATAATTTACAATTTTATCATTGTGAAAATCTTATGTCAATTTTTTTTCTCTTTTAATTATTTATCGTCGGCACGGATGCCGACCTACAACCAAGTCCTGCGAGTTTCGTAAGAAACTCGACGCTGATATTTTTGCACGGATGCAAGCTTAGTCGGCACGGACGCCGACCTAAAACCAAGGACTGCGAGTTTCGCAAGAAACTCGACGCTGATATTTTTGCACGGATGCAAAAATATCAGCAGTACTCACCATATTCACAGCCGATGTGCTTTACGCTGATGTCATCAATCAAGACGAGTTTACCCTTCTTTTTTTCGTAAAGCTTTACGTTTCCGACTCCGTTTCCGCCGTTCCAAAGCCTCTTGTGCCTTTTCATTCCGTCAGGACTTTCGTATTTTACAAGCAGCATATCCTTCTTTTCGCAGGTAACTTCTGTTTCCATAACAGCTTTGGTCGTTTCCTGCCTTACGTGCCAGATAATCTGCGAGTCAGTTTCCTCGCTTGAAAATTGCGTTTTTGTATGAGTCCAGAATTTAGAAAAGTTGAATTCGTAAGGTTTTCCTTCATACCAGAAGGCGCTCAAAAGTTTTCGCTTTAGGGCAACAAAATAAACCTTAGGACATCCACCTCCGATATCAAAAACACTGTCTGTAAGTTTTTTACCCGTGATGTTGCTTGTAAGGTCATTCGAAGAAAGCCATACCCAAGGGCTCGTGAAATTTCGACCCCAGTTTTTATCAGCATAGCCGTAACTTGATTCGGGTCTGATTATGTATTTCTGTCCGTTCATCACGACAGTTCCAGAATAGGTGCTTTTCATCCCTTCAGCGTGCCAGTACATTTCGTAGGCCTCGATTACGCGGAAAAGTTTTCCGGCCCCGTAACCTACGTTGAAGGCAACCTGCTTGTCGATTTTCAAATCCCATTCCATCGAGCCACTTTCACACATCCATTCCGGATGGGCAGCTGCATCGCTTTCAGAAATCTCAACTTTTCCGCGGGTTTCAAAGTCGTCGCAGTAACAGTCGCCGGCCTTTACAGAATATGGAGCGTTCATGTGGACATCAACATCTTTCCATGCAAAAAATCTATGAAGCTGAAAATGAGGATTGCCCCAGGTTCCTGCCTTCACCATTAAATATGAAGGCTTTATGCCTTTTTCCTTGTTTTCAGGAAGCTGTCCGAATACAGGTTCATCCTTGGCAAGAGCAGGATTGCATAAAAAGAATTCTATGAAAAATGGTTTTTCCTCCCCTGTCTTCTCGTTGATTCCGGTGAACGAATGCCACCACCAGTCATACCCCTGTTTTCTGAAATTCCCCCTGAGCATACACTCATTTCTGTTTGCATCTTTTGTATTGAACATATTTATGCCTGACCTTTATTGTATTTTTTTTATTCCCCTAAGGACAAGGATATCTCTTTTTTTGCCATGTTTGTCTGCAACCGCTTCGAGCAGATGACAGTCCGAAATTTTTTCTTCGTCAAAAAGTTCCTTATCTGATTCTGAATAGAGGGACTGTCCTAAAAACAGTGAGTTCCGGGAATAAACTTTCGCTTCTTCTCCGGTGTGCCCCTCGGCGATAAACCGATTCTCAAGAGCATCCTGTCCGTATGTCAAAACTCGGGCAGCCTCGTTCATTCCCTCTCCTACAAAATTCTTGTGGA
>JAILRX010000087.1 GCA_024697985.1 Treponemataceae bacterium
AACAGCATCGTAAGAGTCGTAATTCCATACGTTCCTGAAAGCGGAAGAGTTTCCCTGGAAAAAAAGCTTAAGAGCACAGGTTTTTCAAACTTTGTAGTACGGCTGGAAAAATAACTGATCGCTGACCGCACTCAACACGCACATTTATGCCGACCACAAAATTCTTTAAGTAGCAAAATTCTTTTCCGGACAGAACTGCTTTCACTGCGAATATTTATGCAAGCCGCAAAATTCTTTAACTAGAAAAAATTCTTACCCGGCGGTTTGGCTTTCCCCCACCGAATGTTTCACGTGAAACAACGTAACATGAAACAAGACTCGATATATTCGCTCCCTTACCTGAACCACGGCAAATGTTTCACGTGAAACAGTTTGTTATAGATTGAACTGTGCCAAATCTCGCAGCCGAAAAATAACAGGCTGGCAATATTCTAGTAATCAGTAAAAGAGGGGTTTGCGGAAAATAGTTTTGGAAAAATCCATTTGGGCAAAAAAAAACCCCGAGCTTAACGCCCGAGGCTTTCTATATCCTAAGTGTTCAGATTAGAACCAGAATCGGATACCAGCTGCATGTCCATAGAACATGTTGTACCAGCTACCCCACCAGTATCGTCCAAATCCGAATCCAGATGATCCAAAGTGAACGAACAAGTTTGGCTGCCACTGTCCGAAAAGTTCGATTCCGAACTTCTTATCGAATGCCAAGTAGATGTTTGTTCCGAAGAATCCGTAAACACCAACATCAGCAACAAACCAGTTAGAACCAAATCCGAGTCCTACGTCAGCACCTGCACCAGCCTGCAATCCCCAATTGAAGAAATCGCCATCGATGAAGTACCATTCCCAGAATTTATATTCACCAGAAACGTTGATCCAAACGTGATTACCCCAACCAGCCCAACCAGCGCCAATATAAACACCTTCATGGCCCTGAGGAGCTACAGTTAATGCTGCTGTACCTACAACGTTAGAATACATACCACCAATTCCGAATGCAAAAGCACCAGATACTGCAAGTGCAACAACTAACAACAATGCAATAATTTTTTTGTTCATATCTGAACCTCTCAATTTGTTTTTTATTATTTCCTACGAAATAATTTACAAATTTAATTTTTAAACATAATTGTAACTTTGTCAAGAGAATTATGTTTAACTCTTTTTCCCCTACTCTTCATCATCTGGAGCAGCTTCGTCATCAACTACATCATCTGCTTCACTGATTGAACTTTCGGCGTCGTCTTCAAAAACCATCGGTGTGTCGTCGTCATCAACTTCTTCGACATTTTCTTGATTTTTGTCAACTTCCTGTTTTGCAACCTTATCAAGTCCGATTACCATATCCGGGCTGTCAATGTTGAAAATTCTGATTCCACCTGATGTTCTTGATCGGGTCGGAATCTTCTTGGACTTAAGTCGCAGTGTTTTTCCCTGGCTTGTGATACAAACCAAATCGTCTTTATCAGCAATTGAAATTGCTCCGACGATTTCACCAGATTTTTCGCTGATGTTATAAACTTTCATACCGCCGGTTCCTTTTCCGTGTGGCGTGAAGTTATCGTATTCTACGCGCTTACCAAATCCGTTTTCTGTAATGATGATAAGTTTTGAATCCTCTTCAATTCTGAGTGCCGCAACAAGTTCATCATCCAGAGCAAGCTTGATTCCTCGAGTTCCGCTTGAAGCTCGTCCCATAACACGAACTTTTTCTTCTGAATAGCGAAGAGCCTTTCCGCGTCGGGTGATGAGCAAAAGTTCATCAGAACCAGTCGTAAGGGATGCAGAAACGAGCCTGTCTCCTTCCTTAAGCCTGATGGCAAGAATACCTCGAGTCTTGGCATTTGCAAGTTCTGAAATGGCAATTTTTTTGATTGTTCCGTTTGCAGTAGCCATCAGCAGATAATAATCTGAACTGAATTCTTCCATCGTGACGACTGTAGTAATTTCTTCGTTTGGTGAAAGCGCAAGCAGGCTCTTGATGTGTGATCCGCGGGAAATCTTTGAAGCTTCCGGAATTTCGTGAATCTTGAGCCAGTATGCCCTTCCCTCTGTCGTAATGAACGTTACGTAGGCATGAGTTGATGCGATAAAAATCTGATTGATAAAATCGTCATCGGTGAGCTTGGTACTGTTGGTTCCCTTACCTCCCCTACCCTGCGCCTTGTAAGCAGCAAGCGGCATTCGTTTGACATATCCAAGTTTAGAAATCAAAACTACGACTTCTTCTTTCTTGATCAAGTCTTCAATGTTGATCTGTTCAACTTCGCTTGGAATGATGTCTGTCTTTCGGTCGTCGCCATATTTTTGAGCAAGTTCCTGAGTATCGTCCTTGATGATGGCAAGGATTTTTTCGTGATGAGCAAGCAAATCTTCGAGGTGATCAATTTCGGCCTGAAGAGCTGCAATTTCATTCTGCAAATCCTGAATTTGAAGATGAGTGAGTCGTTTGAGAGGCATATCAACAATTGCCTGCGACTGAATATCATCAAAGTCGAATCGTTTTTCCAAAGCGTGTTTTGCTTCTTCAGTATTTTCACTTCCACGGATGATTTTGATAACTTCATCAATGTTATTGATGGCAGTAATCAAAGCCTGCAAAATGTGCATTCGGGCTTTTGCTTCACGCAGCTCAAACTGACATCGGCGGGTAATTACTTCATCACGGTGATTTACGAAATACTGGATAAGCTGTTTGAGAGTCAAAACTTCAGGTTTTAAGTAACGGCTTCCGTCCTCTTTCATAACAGGAACAAGGGCAAGATTGATTACACCAAAATTTGACTGCAAATCTGTCTTTGCAAAAAGCTGATTCAAGACAAGTTTTGTAACGGCGCCTTTTTTAAGGTCAACAACGAGTCGCATACCTGTTCGGTCTGATGATTCATCGTTGGCATTTACGATACCGTCAATCTGTTTGTCTCGGATTAAAACCTTTATTTTATCGATGATGTTTGTTGTGTTGATTCCGTATGGAACTTCGGTAAATACGATGGATTCTCGTCCTGATTTATCAGTTTCAATCTGGAATTTTGAACGAATCGTGATTTTACCTCGACCCGTTGAATAAGCTTTTTTGATTCCGGCTGTACCGTAAATTGAACCGCCGGTCGGAAAGTCCGGTCCCTTGATATGCTTCATCAATCCTTCAACAGTGATATCAGGATCATCGATGTAAGCTGAAATTGCATCAGCAACTTCACGGATGTTGTGGCTAGGCATATTGGTCGCCATACCAACTGCGATACCTGTAGTACCGTTACAAAGCAGGAACGGAAACTTTGATGGCAGAACGCTTGGTTCTTTTGTTGAATCATCAAAGTTAGGAATCATATCGACAGTTTCTTTATTTATGTCAGAAACCATTTCTTCAGTGATTTTTGACATCTTTGCTTCTGTGTATCGGTAAGCAGCGGCAGGGTCACCGGCAATCGTACCGAAGTTACCCTGTGGAGTTACGGTCGTATATCGCTGAGCAAAATCCTGACCAAGTCGAACGAGGGCATCATAAACTGATGCATCACCATGTGGATGATAATGTCCCAAAACTTCACCGACAATCTGCGCACACTTTTTGGTTGTTCCGCTTGAAGCAAGATGAAGTTCGTTCATTGCATACATGATTCGGCGGTGAACAGGTTTAAGTCCGTCTCGTACATCAGGCAAAGCACGCTGAACAATAACCGACATTGAGTAGTCAATGTAAGCCTGCTTAACTTCTGCCTCGATAGGTATTTTTATGATTGTTCCGCCTTCTTCGGTTTTTTCTTCTTCCAACATGATATTTCCTTAAAAGTCCAAGTTTGCGTAACTTGAGTTTTCTTCGATGAACTTTCTACGAGGTTCAACTTCCTCACCCATACAAACAGAGAAAATCTGATCTGCTGCCATGGCATCCGGAATTGTTACGACACGCATCTTTCTGTGAGCCGGATCCATTGTTGTTTCCCAAAGCTGATTTCCGTCCATTTCACCAAGACCTTTGTAGCGCTGAATAATGGCTTTTTCGCGGGCCTCACCTAAAGACTGAAGGGCAGCTTCCTGTTCTTCATCAGTGTATGTATAAATTGGGTTCTTATCGTTTTTAGTTTTCTTGATTGAATAAAGTGGCGGCATTGCAAGATAGACATAGCCTTTTTCGATAATTTCCGGCATGTAGCGGAAAAAGAACGTCAAAAGCAAAGTTCTGATGTGCGAACCGTCGACATCGGCATCGGCCATGATAACGATTTTGTGGTATCGGATTTTGTCGATGTTAAAATCCTTTCCGATTCCAGTTCCAAGTGTCTGAATTACAGGCTGGAGCTTGTCGTTGTTTCGAACCTTGTCTGCAGTAACTTTTTCTACGTTAAGCATTTTTCCCCAAAGCGGAAGAATTGCCTGTGTTTTAGGATCTCGGCCTTTCTTGGCTGAACCACCAGCCGAATCTCCCTCGACGATATATACTTCGCAAAGTTCAGGATTTTTCAAAGAACAGTCGGCAAGTTTTGCAGGAAGACCAAAACTGTCTCCAAAACTCTTTTTACGGCTGTTTTCCTTGGCCTTCTGCGCATCGATTCGGGCTTTAGCTTCCGAAACAACTTTTTTAAGAATGATTTCAGCCTGCTTTGGATTCTGTTCAAAAGCGAGTGTTACTTTTTCACGAACAAGTGAATCAACGATTGATCGAACTTCCGTATTTCCAAGCTTTGTTTTTGTCTGACCTTCGAACTGAGGTTCTGGAACCTTGGTTGAAATGACAGCCGTCAAACCTGAAAAACAGTCTTCTGCCTTAAGCTTTTCAAACTCAACGTTTCGGCCTGCTTTTTTATTTTTTTCTTTTTCGGCTTTTGTAAGTTCAAGATTTTTCTGAATCTTTGAATACTGCGGCATTTCCAAAAAGTTGTTCAAAACCGCATTGAGTGCAAATTTGAAACCATCAAGGTGAGTACCACCTTCGATAGTGTTGATGTCGTTTACATAAGAGTTTACGTTGTCATCAGGACTTGAATTGTACTGAAAAGCAATTTCAACGATTACATCATCTTTTTCTGCAGAAAAGTAAATCGGTTCGTCTGGAACGAAAAAGCTGCTCTTAATTGATTTGTTGAGTTCTGCAACATAACTTGTGATACCACCGTCATATTTCAAAACTTCTTCTTTTGGAGTTTCAAGCCTTTCATCCCTGAAAGTGATTACGATTCCGCTGTTAAGAAAAGCAAGTTCCTTAAGACGCTTCATCAAAACGTCGTAGCTGTAAACTGTTGTTTCTGTAAAAATTGTTTTATCAGCCTTCCATCTGATTGTAGTTCCGTGTTCTGTCGTATCGCCGACAACTTCAACTTTAGTTTTGGCAACACCACGTTCATATTTTTGCTGATAGATATGTCCGTCACGCTTAACGGTAGCTTCAAGCCAGTCTGAAAGAGCATTTACGCAGGAAACACCTACACCATGCAAACCACCAGAAACTTTGTACGATCCTTTATCGAATTTACCGCCGGCATGAAGTCGGGTAAGAACAAGTTCCAAGGCACTTACACCTTCTTCCGGATGAATATCAACTGGAATACCTCGTCCATTATCTTCAACACGAACAACATCATTTTTTTCAAGAGCAACGACGATATTGTCACAATAACCTGCCATTGCTTCATCAATTGAGTTATCAACTGTCTCATAAACCAGATGATGAAGACCCCTTGGCCCTGTCGAACCAATGTACATACCAGGTCGTTTTCGAACTGCTTCCAATCCTTTTAGAACCTGAATATTACTTGCTGAATAAGACATTTTTTTTCCTTTTTGATTTTTTTTAGTGGAAATAAAGAACTTTAATATATGTAAGAATTATTATACTCTTATTTTACAAAAAAGTAAAGGTAAGTTATAATTGGCAAGGTATGAACTTGTATAATTATAATGCTTTTTTGACAGAAGCCCTTATTCAGACAAAAGAAGAATTTAATCAAAAAGATCACGAAGCTGAATTTTTTATGCTTTTTAGCAATCTGGAATACGTAGAATCAAAAGAACTTAAAATTATTGCATCTGTACCTTCAAAATTCATTTATGAAAGATTAGTATCCGGAAAACATATTGTTGAACTTGAAAAAAAACTGTATGAACTGAGCGGACAGAAAATAAAACTTGAACTTATCATCAGTCAGAAAAAAAATACTGAAACAAAATCATCAAATTCGATTGCAGATAATTCAGCCGCATCCCCAAAAAAAGAAACATCCAAAAAAGTTGATGAAAAACCACGTCATCCTCAGCTTAATCCACGATATACTTTTGAAAACTTCGTAAAAGGCGCAAACAACGAATTTGCCCTGAACGGATCTATTGCAGTTTCAAGAAATCCTGGAAAGGCTTACAACCCTGTTTTGATTTACGGCGGAGTTGGACTTGGAAAAACTCACTTGATGCAGTCAATCGGTAATGAAATCTATAAAAATACTGATTCTAAAATCATCTGCATCACGGCCGAAGACTTTACGAACGAATTCATGCAGGCTTTGAATACAGGAACAACTCAGAAATTCAAGAACAAATATCGACAGGCTGATGTACTTTTGATTGACGATATCCACTTTTTGCTTGGAAAAGAAGAAACTCAGCAGGAACTTTTCTATACTTTTGAGGCTCTTTACAACAACAACAAGCAGATGGTTTTCACCTGCGATAGACCTGCAAAAGAGCTTAAAACTATGACTGAACGTCTTAGAAACCGTTTTGAACGCGGCTTGAACGTAGACCTTCAGGTTCCTCAGTACGAAACCAGGCGGGCAATTCTTGAAAAGAAAGTAAACATGGAACATCTGAATGTTGAAAGTGATGTCCTTGATTTGATTGCCAAAAACATTTCAACGAACGTCCGTGACCTTGAAAGTGCATTAACTACAATTCAGGCTTATGAAGAACTGATGGGTAAGCATGTAACTCTTGAAATTGCACAAAAACAGCTTAAAAACATGATTGCAGATACAAAAGACTCAAGCATCACGATTGAAACCATTCAGAAAGTAATTGCAAATCAGTATGGACTTTCAGTTGCCGAGCTTAAAGGAAAAAGCAGAAAAAAATCTGTCATCATTCCACGTCATTATGCAATTTATCTTTCAAAAGAACTTACAGAATATTCAACTACTGAAATCGGAAGTGAATTTGGAGGACGTGATCATACGACCGCTTTGAATTCGCTCAAAAAAGTTGAAGAAATGAAAATAACGGATCCTTCAACTGAGCAGATTTTGTCTTTGCTTACACAGAAAATCAAAGAATTCAAAAACAAGTAATTTGATAATCTGTGGAAAACCCGTAAATAAACTGATGAAAAATCAGAAATTTATGTTGATAAAATAAAGTTGATGTGGAAATGTGTAAAACACAAAATCAGCAAGATAAAGTTTTACACATCTGTAAATCATTATAAAACAACAAAATAAAATGATTTTACAGTTATCCACAACCCCTACTAATACTACTACTATTTTTTAAATAAATAATAATAGAGTCAATTTATTTTAATTCATAAAATTCATAAGCCTTGATTTCAGCAAATCCTTCAGGATTGATATTTCCATCCTTACAGAAAGAAACAGTTCGGGACATAATCTCGTTTGAAATTTCATAATCTCGATCTTCAAATTTTCGCCAGGTATGCTGATTCAAGTTTCCAAAAAAGTACCAAAGATCACTGCTATGGAAAGCTTTTCCTTCAGGTGGCAATCCACGGTTAAAATAACATAAATAAACCTTGTTTCCAGTCTTTTTTGATTTTTCACTGTATTTTTTTGCACTTTTTTCAAGATAGCTTCTTGGCTGAAGATCATCCTTGGTGACCGAAAAGAAACAGTCCATCTGTGAATTTTTAAAGGCATTTTTGACGTTTGATTTCTTAACTATTTCTCCATCGAAAGTCGGAAAAACACTTAAAATAGCGGCATTTATGGGCCTTTTTTTGCATATCTGATGAAATGACTCAAACAACTGCTGTGAAGTGCATTGTAGAGCGTCTAGACCCCTGTTTTTGAGGTCTTTTTCAACGGATTTATAAAAGGATTTTGCCCAGAATTTTGATTTAGGTGCGAAAATGCCTTTGAGCATGGCTCCGCCTGAAAGCATGATGGCACGACGAACATATTTTTTAACGTCTTCGTCAAAAATCAACTGCTGGCTAGACATTGCGCCGGCACTTTGTGCAGAAAGAGTGATGTTCTGGCTGTCGCCTCCAAAATCAGAAATGTTTTTATAAACCCATTCAATTGCTGTTTTCATGTCATAGAGCATCAGGTTTTTACCCATGTAGGTTCCGAAAATATTCAGACGGTAATTCAAGGTAACGACAATCAATCCTTTTGATGCAAGATGGTTTCCGTCAAAAGGGCGTTCTGCAGAAGATCCTCGGGTAAAGCTTCCTCCGTGGATGTAAATTAAAACAGGATATTTTTTTGATGAACGATCAATTTTTTCGCCGCTTGAATTTAAGGCGTCTTTTGGCATGAAAATGTTCAGTGAAAGGCAATCTTCAGAATATGTGAATTCGAGATTTTCACGGAATTCTCTGTAATACATTGAATTAGGATCTTCCGGAATGTATGTTCTGATTTGCGGGCAGCAAGGACCATATTTTGTGGCATCGTAAATTTCGCTTTCGGTGTAATCAGTTTTTAAGATGGCTCGCTCGAATCGTTTAGAATCGGCGTATTTTATTCCCAGAAAAGAATTTGTGTTTTCGTTTGAAAGTCCTTTGAAAGAACCAATTTTTGTTTTTAAAGTGATTTGTTCCATAAAAAAATTATAAGGCAAAAAGTATAAAAGGGCAAAAAAAAACCCGTCTAGATAATTGATATTCAGACGGGCTATAAAAAGTTCTAAATCAATCTAATTGATGGACTAGTTCAACTGAACTTTGTTGTTTGCGATAGCTTCTTTAAGATGTTCTTCTTTCTTAACCTGAAGTTCTGCAACGTGTTTCTTTGAAAGTGGATACCAAGCAAAGAGGAAGAGAGCCATCAAGCCGAACATTACTGCAGGAATGATAGTTGCAAGAACATACATTGTACTCAACTGTCCGCTGCTGAATGTGAATACATCTGATGACTGTTTTACACCTTCGAAATATCCCATTGCGATAAGTGCGCAGTTTACTGCTACGGCTGCAATTACCTGACCAAGTTTTCGGAAGAACATGAAGAATGAATATGCTGTTCCGTCGTCTCGGCTTCCAGTATTAACTTCGATATCATCGATACAGTCTGAAACCATTGCCCAAACCTGAAGAACGAGGAAGTTAAGTCCAAGTCCGCTGATGAAACAGAGAGCCATGAATGGATAGATTGCTGTTTCAGGGTTCATGAACTTGAGGAAGAACATTGCAAGGTTTGCTACAGCTGCGAGAGCCATACCGAAACCAGTGATTTCTCGTTTACCGAATTTTCTGACAAGTTTTGGTGTAAAGAACATCAAGATTGCCATTGGAAGGTATGTAAGAACTGTAGGAAGCATGATCCAGATACCACCACGGTTAAAATACTGTTTGATAAGGTAGGTATAATAGCTCTGTGTGAACATCTGACCTGCGAGCAAAAGCATAGAAATGATTGAAAGTGAAAGCATTGATTTGTTTTTAGCAAGTCGTTTTACAGCCTTCCAGGTATCACCTTTCTGTGGTTTAACAGGATGTGATACAACTCGTTCTTTGTTTCCGGCAAAAGCAAGCAAAAGCATAATTACACATCCAATTGCGATTGCGATAGCTCCTACGATAACGACTTTTTCATCAACGTACTGACCGATTTTAATTCGTTTTCCAGCTTCGTCCAGAATGTATTCGCCAGTTGATTCATCAGTCATGAATTTTGATTTGATGTACATGGCAGAAATAACCATAACAGGGAAGTTTCCGAGTGTTGCACCAACAGATCGGAATACAGAAAGCTTACTTCGTTCCTTGTCATCGAGAGTAACAACTGATGCAAGAGATCCGTAAGGAATCTGAACCATTGTGTAACACATACCAAAGAAAATGTAAGTTACAGTTGCATAAGCAGCCATTCCTCGGCCACCAACAGCAATACCAGGCCACTTGATGAACATTAATACAGCAGAAAGAGCAAGTGGAATACAACCATACAAGAACCAAGGTCTGTATCGTCCCCAGCGACTAACTTTTACAGTGTCACAAATTCGTCCCATGATAGGGTCGTTAATACCATCCCAAACTCGGGCGATTACAAACATAATCATGATGAAAAATGGATTAAGTTTGAAAACGTCAGTATACCAAACCTGAAGAATGGTTGTTACGAGACTGAATACAAGACAGCCTCCGACATCACCTAGGGCATAAGCAATATAATCTTTTGCTTTAAGACCACTAGCTTTTGAAATCATCGATTCCTGTGTAGAATTGTCAGACATGTGATTTCTCCTCTTTTCGTTAATTAATTAAAACTGTTAATTATTTTAAGGCACAGTTTATATTTTTGCAAACAAATTTGCATGTCAAAACCTATATTTTATACATTTTAGCATAGGTTTTAGGATTTGACGAATTTTAAATCGGCCGCATCGTAACACATCGTAAACAGATTGAAACGAATTGCGGTCGAATTAAACCAAATTTTAAAATCGCGCCTACGGCGCAAATATTTTTATGAAACGCCCCGCCGCGCGCGATGATTTTAGCGCGAGCCTATTTTAGCGCCCTGCAATTTTGCGAGGCTCCCGAGCACTATCGCTGTACTCGACCGCTCGCATCACCTCCGGCCAGAGCCTTAACTTCAGAGACGCTGACCATGTTGAAGTCGCCTTCGATGCTGTGCTTGAGGCAGCTTGCAGCAACGGCAAATTCGATTGCGTCACCCGCAGAATAGTTGTTGCTCAACGCATAAATCAATCCGCCGCCGAAACTGTCGCCGCCGCCAACCCTGTCGACGATTTTCATGTTGTATTCTTTGCTGAAATAGCTTTCTCCAGATTTTCCGTCGTAAAGCATTCCGGCCCAGTTGTTTTCGCTTGCTGAAATTGATGTTCTGAGCGTGATGGCAACGTATTTGAAGCCGAATCTTTCCTTAAGTTTTGCGGCAACATCACGGTAACCGTCCTTGTTGAGTTTTCCGCTTGTTACATCAGTACTTTCAGACTTGATTCCAAAAACATCGGAAGCGTCTTCTTCATTTGAGATGCAGACATCAACGTATTTGCAAAGTTCGCCCATGACTTCACCGGCTTTTTCCTTTGACCAGAGCTTTTTTCGGTAATTTAGGTCGCAGCTGACGGTGATTCCTTTTTCGTGGGCTTTTTTGCAGGCTTCAAGACAGATTTCTGGCAGGTCGCCGCCTAAAGCCGGCGTAATTCCCGTGAAATGGAACCAGGAAGCTCCTTCGAAAATCTTGTCCCAGTCGAAATCGGTTTTGGATGCGAGCGCGATAGAAGAACCTGCTCGGTCATAGACTACTTTTGAAGGACGCTGTGATGCACCTTTTTCGCAGTAATAAATTCCGACTCGAGGTCCGCCTCGAACGATGGATTTTGTATCAACACCGAAACCACGCAAGCTTCTGATGCAGGCATTTGCGATGTCGTTATCAGGCAGTTTTGTTACGAAAGCTGTATCCATTCCGTAATTTGCAAGTGAAACTGAAACGTTGGCTTCTCCACCACCAAAAGTTGCCTCAAATCTTGGTTCCTGAAGGAATCTCAAATATCCTTCTGGAGCAAGACGGAGCATGATTTCACCGAAAGTAACTATTTTTCCCATAAAATTCTCCTAAAGCCTATAATAATGCGACAGCTTCTTTAGAAAGCCGCTCTATTTCGTCAAATTTACCCTGTGCGATAAGATCGCCTTTTACCATCCAGCTTCCGCCGACAGCAGCAATGAATTTCTGGCTGAAAAATTCACCCATATTAGATGCATCAACTCCGCCAGTCGGCAAAAATTTAACCTGCGGAAAAGCAGCGCTCAAAGCCTTAAGGGTTTTCAGACCGCCAAAAGCTCCTGCAGGGAAAAACTTGAGGATTTTCAGGTCGTATTTCAGGGCCGCCATAATTTCGGTTGGCGTACATACACCAGGAAGATAAGGAACGTCGTGCTTTTTGCAGACTTCAGCGACATCAGGTCCAAATCCTGGCGAAACGATGAATTTAGCGCCCGAAGAAATGGCTTTTTCACACTGATCTGCATTGATTACGGTTCCGGCACCAATCAGTATGTCGGCGCATTCAGCTGAAGTTGATGCAAGCTTGATGGCATCAGCTGCGCATTCTGTTCTGAAAGTGATTTCTGCAACTTTGATTCCGCCTCGGGCCATTGCCGTAAGGGTTGGAATTGTGTCTTCAACCTTGTTGAGAACGACAACCGGAACGATTTTATGTTTTTCTAAAAATTCGTATGACATTTTAATTTTTCAACTGCAAAAAATTTCAATTTTTTGCAGGCTCCTTTTAAAAAAAGATTGTATTTACAAGTGAGTTTTGCAACGCAAAACTCATCATTTTTAAGCAAAAACCAATTTGTTTTTGCTTAAAAATATTAAACTCCGCTATAGGCGTTGAATCCGCCATCAATTGGAAGAACGACACCGGTGATAAATCCTGCATTTTCCTCGGAAACGAGCAGTTTTACAGCACCCATCAGTTCCTCGATTTTTCCAAAACGGTTCATCGGAGTTGCGGCAAGAATTTTCTTGGTTCTTGGACTTGGACTTCCGTCCGGATTGAAAAGAAGTGACTTGTTCTGGTCGGTTACGAAAAAGCCAGGTGCGATTGCGTTGACACGAATTCCAGAAGGCGCAAAGTGAACGGCAAGCCATTCAGTAAAGTTGCTTACTGCTGATTTTGCGGCACTGTAGGCCGGAATTTTGGTGAGCGGCGTAAAGGCATTCATCGAAGAAATGTTCAGGATGGAACAGCCTTTTCTTCCGATCATATCCTGGGCAAAAACCTGTGTCGGCAGGAATGTTCCCAAGAAGTTCAGGTCGAAAACACTTCGGACGCCTTCTTCCTGCAGAGAGAAAAAATCGGTCTCGTAAGTTTCGCCCGGAACGAAAGTTTCGTTCGAGGTTGTGGCAGCCGGATTATTACCGCCGGCTCCGTTAATCAGTATGTCGCATTTGCCAAAGTCCTTGAGAACCTGCTCGTGGGCGCTTTCTATCGAAGCTTTATCAACGACATTGACGTGATAAGCTTTTGCGCATCCCTTGTTTGCCAAAGTTTCGCCATCAGCATTGATTTTGTCTGCAACTGTCTGTGCTTTTTCAAGCGTTCGGTTCAAAAGTGCGACCTTAGCGCCGTATTTTGCAAGCTCGGTTGCAATGCCGCTGCAGATGACTCCGCCGGCACCTGTAATTACGATTATTTTATTTGATAAATTCAAAATTATGCTCCTTGCAACAAGTAAAATGTTTCAACATTTTACTTGTACTTTAATGTAGAAATTTCCGAATGGAAATTTAAAACTGAAACACTTT
>JAILRX010000097.1 GCA_024697985.1 Treponemataceae bacterium
TTTCCAGCCTCTTTGGAATAAAGATAGCTTCCGTTCGGGAATTCTTCGATTGTCACGCATTCGCCTTCCAGAGCCTTAAGTTCGCTTGCAACGTAGTATCTGCCGCTCTTGTCCCAGCCCTGATAAAGCGGAATTACGCCGATTTCATCCCTGGCAATAAGGTATGTGTCGTTTTCGCTGTCGTAAAGGGCAAAGGCAAAAATTCCAGAAAGCTTTTCTATCATTTTGGTAAAGTCGCTGCCTGTCTTTACGCACTCTTTATATAGCGGAATTATGACCTCGCAGTCACTTCCTGTTCTGAACTGATATTTTCCTTCGAATGATGAACGCAATTCCTTGTGGTTGTAGATTTCTCCGTTTGCCGCAAGGATGATTTTCTCGTCGTCGCTTACAAGAGGCTGTTTTCCGGAAAGCGGATCGACGATTGCAAGTCGTTCGTGGCTCAAAATCGCATTATTGCCTGTGTACACTCCTGTCCAGTCCGGACCACGATGACGAATTTTCTTGCTCATTTCAAGAACCTGATTTCTGAGCGATTCCTTTAAAATTTCATCAATTGGCTGTGAACCGTTTTTCAAATCGAATGCTCCGACAAATCCACACATACAAACCTCCATAAAAAATTTTTAAAACAAAAAAAGAGGTCGTAGATACTCAGCCCCAGACGATAATCCGCCTGAGAATAATACCTACGACCTCTTTGCCGTATGGATTTATTATTTAGAAAAGCGACTTTACTGTCAAGATATCAGGATATTCTAAACACACACTTGACAAAAAATTTTGTTGAGGTTATAAAATAACAAATTTTCAGGCAAAGGCGCCGTGATTTTAAGACTGGTGTACAACAGTCTTATGGTCATGGCGCCTTTTATTTTTTTTAAAGAGGTATTTTTATGGACGAAGTAACGACATTGTTTGGTGAAAACGTTTTTAACGAAACAGTTATGAAAGCTCGACTGCCAAAAGAAACATACAAGCAGTTGATGAAAACTATCGACGGTGGCGAAAAACTTGATAAAAGCGTCGCAACTGTAGTTGCTAATGCAATGAAAGACTGGGCCATTGAAAAAGGTGCAACTCACTTTACACACTGGTTTCAGCCACTTACCGGAATTACAGCTGAAAAACACGACAGCTTTATCCAGCCAATTGAAGGCGGAAAAGTAATAATGGAATTTTCCGGAAAAGAACTTGTTCAGGGTGAACCGGATGCATCAAGTTTCCCAAGCGGAGGAATCCGAGCAACTTTCGAAGCCCGAGGTTACACAGCATGGGACCCAACTTCATACGCTTTCATCAAGGACGGAACCTTGTGCATTCCGACAGCATTCTGTTCGTACACAGGTGAAGCTCTTGATAAAAAGACTCCACTTTTGCGCTCAATGCAGGCAATTTCGAAAGAAGCTGTCAGAGTCCTCAAACTTTTTGACGGAAATGAAGACGTAACAAGCGTAAAAACAACTGTTGGACCAGAACAGGAATACTTCCTTGTTGATAAATCAGTTTATGATAAACGAGAAGACCTCATCTACACTGGACGAACTCTTTTTGGCGCAAAAGCTCCTAAAGGACAGGAACTTGAAGACCACTATTTCGGTATGATCAAACCTCGAGTTCAGGACTTCATGAAAGATTTGAACAAAGAACTTTGGAAGCTCGGTATTCTTGCAAAAACAGAACACAACGAAGTTGCTCCTGCTCAGCACGAACTTGCTCCTATCTTCTCGACAACAAACATTGCCTGTGACCACAACCAGCTCACAATGGAAATGATGAGAAAAGTTGCACAGAAACACGGAATGGTTTGTCTTTTGCACGAAAAACCATTTGCAGGAGTTAACGGAAGCGGTAAACACAACAACTGGTCAATCTCGACAAATACAGGCAAAAACCTTCTTGATCCAGGCGCAACACCAGAAAGCAACGCTCAGTTCCTGCTTTTCCTCTGTGCCGTAATCAAGGCAGTTGATGAATATCAGGATTTGCTCCGAATTTCAGTTGCCTCAGCTGGAAACGACCACCGACTTGGAGCAAACGAAGCTCCTCCAGCAATCATCTCAATCTTCCTTGGTGATGAACTTTCAGCCATTTTGGACAGCATCGAAAAAGGCGTTCCATACGGCAAGCACGAAAAGGAAAAGATGAAAATCGGTGTTACAGTTTTGCCGGAATTCAATAAGGACACGACAGACCGAAACAGAACATCCCCTTTTGCATTCACAGGAAACAAATTTGAATTCCGAATGCTCGGATCAAACGAATCAATTGCCTGCGCAAACGTATTCTTAAACACAGCAGTTGCTGAAGAACTCAGTCAGTTTGCTGAAGTACTTGAAAAGAGCAAGGATTTCAACAGTGACCTTCACGAATTGATCCTCAAGACAATCAAAGAACACAAGAGAATCATTTTCAACGGAAACGGTTACGACGATTCTTGGGTTAAAGAAGCTGAAAAACGAGGTCTCTTGAACCTTCGCTCAACTCCAGAAGCTTTGCAGCACACTTTGGACGAAAAGAACATCAAACTTTTCGAAAAATTCGGAGTATACAGCAAGGTTGAATTGGAAAGCCGAAACGAAATTCACAACGAAAACTATTCTAAGATCATCAATATCGAAGCTGAAACAATGCTCGAGATGGCTAAAAAGGACATTTTGCCTTGTGCAAGCAAATTTGCAACAAAACTTGCCAAAACAATCGGCTTGAAAAAAGCAGCCTGCGGTGAATGTGACTGCAGCTACGAAGCTGAAATGCTCAAGAAAGCAAGTGCCCTTACAAGTTCAATCTATGCAAAGACAAGCGCTCTTGAACAGACCGTTCTTGATGCAAAAACTCTCGCAGATAAGGGAGACTCAGGCAAGACAGCCTTGTTCTATCGCGAAAAGGTTTTTGCAGCAATGGGAGAACTTAGAGCCGTAGCTGATGAACTTGAAGTAATCACACCAAAAGAACTGTGGCCATTCCCAAGTTACGGTGATTTGCTTTACAGCGTTCGTTAGTCTTTTTTTCGAGGTAGTGTCGCTGCGAATGGGATTCCAAGAACAAACGGCACTATCATCGAGAAAAATCTGTACAAAATGACGGCCGTTGCCGCTATTACGCCGAAATTCTGCGAAAAGAATATCGAAAAAAGATATTCGAGGGTTCCGACACCGGCCGGCATAAACATAGATCCACTCAGCATGATAATCAGGCCCATCATCAAAAGACAGTAGAAAGCCGAGCAGTCAAGACGGCTTTTGAAAATCACCATCGGAATAGCATACCAGCAAAGCATTTTTAGAATATCAATCAAAAACGTCAGGACGATTGCTTTTTTGTCCTTGACAAGCTCTTTTCCGCACACATTGAAGGCAACAAGCTTTTCTGAAAATTCATCAGCCTTTTCAGGATGCCTTTTCAAAATTGCGCGTATCAACTTGATGAAAAAAGCCGTGATTCTTCTGGAAACCGCAATCATTATCAAAACAGAAACTGTCAGAAGTGAAAGAATGCTGCAGACGATAATCAAAATTGAAAACTGATGGACCTTTTCAACATTCTTGCAATATAAAATCAAAAAGGAAATAAGACCTAAAAAAGTAACGACAGTTTTATGGACCGCATACTGAATCATCATGACGCCGGTCCCCTTTTCGGCTTTTACGCCCTGGGTTGAAAGAAAATAGACCTCAGCGACACCGGCCCCGGATCCCAGCGTTATCAGCTTGTAAAACGAACAGAACATTGCGCTTTTTTGGCCGCCCCAAAAGGAAATGCCGGAAAAAGTCTGAGTTGCAAGTCCGTCAAAAAACACATATCCGAATGAAAAGAGAAAACACAGCAAAATTGGAACAAGGCGCATATTTGCGATTTCACTAAAGGCTTTAATGATCAGTTCTTTTTTCCAAAAGAAAACAATGACTGTAAGGACAAGGACAAGTGCCCAGCTTATGATATTTTTGACTGTATTTTTTTTCATGTATCTATAAATCTAAGAAAATTCTTGTAAATCGGCAATATTTTTTTTGAAATAGTATTGACAATATTTTTTGAATCGATTATAAAGTGAATATCAAATGACAAAGACGTCACAGATATTGGTCTGTGGCGTCTTTTTTTTTACGGCGGCGATGATGTCGGGCATGTGTGCACAGTGCTTGGAATCTTCGCCGCTTTTTTTATTTGGGGGTATTTATGGAAAGTGCTATCACACTCGAAAAAGTGACTGAAATTGCACAGGCAGCAGCTGGATCAGAAGCATACGCTATCTGGTTCTTGATTGGTGCAGCGCTCGTTTTCTTCATGCAGTGCGGCTTTGCAATGGTCGAAACAGGATTCACACGAGCCAAGAACGCAGGAAACATCATCATGAAAAACTTGATGGACTTCTGTATTGGCACACCGATGTTCATGGTCATCGGTTTCAGTTTGATGCTTAGCGAAAACTATCTTTTTGGCGTAATCGGAAAGCCAAACTGGCAGCTTTTCACAAACTTCACCGATCCTAACATGGACTGGTCAAGTTTCACTTTCAACCTTGTTTTCTGTGCAACAGCAGCAACAATCGTTTCTGGTGCAATGGCAGAAAGAACAAAATTCAGTGCTTACTGTATTTATTCTGCCGTAATTTCAGGTGTTGTTTATCCAATCGAAGCCGGATGGGTTTGGAACTCACAGGGCTGGCTTGCACAGCTCGGATTCGTAGACTTTGCCGGTTCTGCAGCAATCCACTCAGTTGGTGGTGTAGCAGCATTGATTGGTGCAATCTTCCTTGGACCACGAATCGGAAAATATGATTACGATAAAAACGGAAAAGTAACAAAAGTACATGCAATTCCAGGTCACTCTTTGACATTGGGTGCATTAGGTACATTCATCCTTTGGTTTGGATGGTACGGATTCAACGGTGCCGCTTGTACACAGCTCCGTGGTGTTGGCGGTTTGGCAGCAGTTTTCGTAACGACAACAATTGCTCCTGCAGTAGCAGCCGTTACAACAATGACTTTTACTTGGATCAAAAACAAGAAGCCTGATGTTTCAATGACCTTGAACGCATCTTTGGCAGGTTTGGTTGCAATCACAGCTCCTTGTGCTACAGTTGATGCAATCGGTGCAACAGTAATCGGTTTGGTTGCCGGTATCCTGGTTGTACTTGTAGTTGAATTATTGGACTTGAAGCTCCATATTGATGACCCGGTTGGTGCAGTTGGCGTTCACCTTGCAAACGGTATCTGGGGTACAATCGCAGATGGTTTCTTCAACGTTGAAAGCGGTGTTTTCTACGGCGGCGGATTCAAGCATCTTGGAATCCAGTGTCTTGGTGAACTTGCAATCGTTGCATGGACAGCAGTTTGTATGATAATCGTATTCTTCTGCATCAAGAAGTTCCACGGACTTAGAGCAAGCAAAGAAGAAGAAATTGTCGGTTTGGACAAGCTCGAGCACGGACTTGATTCTGCTTACGGCGGATTCATCATGGCTCCACAGGTTATGACAGAAGGAGCTGCTGGAGTTGGTGGAATCGCAGCAGTTGCAGGCACATCAATTACAGGAAATGTTCCGGTTGAAAAGGCAATTCCAGTAAGCAAGGGTACTACAAGACCTGATGCCAAGTTCCATATGGTTACGATTATCACAAGACCTAGCAAGTTCAACGAGCTGAAATCAGCAATGAACGAAATCAACGTAACCGGTATGACTTTGACAAACGTACTCGGATGCGGTGTTCAGCATGGAAATGTCATGAAATATCGTGGTGTTGAAATGGATATGACCTTGCTGCCAAAAATCAAGGTTGATATCGTAGTAAGCGAAGTCCCGGTAGAACTGGTTATCAGTGCAGCAAAAGAAATACTTTACACAGGTAACATCGGAGACGGAAAGATCTTTGTATACGATGTTGATAATGTTGTAAAAGTTCGAACTGGTGAAGAAGGTTACGAAGCTTTGCAGGATTAACATAAGCGTATAAATTTTAGGCTGCCTTTCCAGAGAGGCAGCCTTTCTTTTTTGTTTCCAGTTTTACAGAATTTTATTGAAGCATATTTTTAAGAAGCTGGTCAGTAGCATCAAGTTCTTTCTGCTCATCTGATTTTTCTTCAGACAAAGTTGAAACGTTCTTGTACTTGCTTGCCAAAGCTTCTTCGTCACGTTCAGGCATTGTTCCGATTGAACACATTGAACTGAACTGTCCGCCTACAGCCTTCTGAAGTTTCTGATCTTCAAGACCTTTCATTACAGAAAGCATATAACCCTGAACCAATGATTCCCAGGCTTTTTCCGGCATAGAATAAACCGTTACATAAACATATTTTGTAACAGGCTTTCTTGTAACAGGATCCCGTTCAAGAGTCTTCCACCAGAAATCAGTTTCGTTTTTCAACTGTGCAACCTGAACCTGCGTATTTGTCGCAACCTGATCGATAATGCCAAGTTCGTCTTTATTGATGTCAGAAGTTTCGCTCAAATTTGTAACGATGTTCATCTTGAGTTCGTTCGCAATTGCAGAAGCAAGGCTCAATTCTGATTTTGTTTTTGCACTGTTGAGCGTATAGCCCGTTCCTCGTCCGACTCGTACGACAGAATCGCTTCGGATTCCATAATCGCGTCGGAAAACACTGTCCCGGCCGCGCAAAAGTTGCATTACCCAGGCCGGTTTTTCTTCTTCGCCCAAAGCCTTATCTTTCCAGTCTGAGTTTACGACTGCAGTTTCAGCCTTGATTTTTCTTGCAAAACAGAATGATGTTGCAACAGAGCAGATCATCAATCCGATAAGAATCTTTTTTGCTATTTTCATATTGTACTCCCGTTAAAAACTTGAAATTAAAATCTTGAAAAATTAAAGTCCAACTTTTGCGCTGAAATCAGCTGGCATTCCAGATTTGATTTCATTGACAACTTTTGGATAACCCTTTCGTCGTGCTTCTTCAAAAGAAGTAAGAGAAACAGTCTTCTGTGATTTCAATTCGTATGAATAAACCGTTCTTCCGCTCTTGTTCACAAGGTTGATTACAACTGACGGGAAAATCGCATAGGCTGAATAGTCTTCAGTATCCTGCTGAACTCCGTTGTCAGAAATTTTAACGTTCAGGCTGTAAACACCTGAATTTCGGTCAACTGTAAATCCCATCTGCTTGAAGCAGTCAGCAACGGCTGTTGAAATGATGTTTCCGTAATCGCCGGTAACGTTCATTTTCAAAGTGCTGTTCTGAGTTTTCTGCTGAATAATAGAAGGAATCGCCATGATTTTTTCACGGTCTGCACGATAATTCATTTCGATGTCAGGATTGATGGCATAGGCATCAGAAAGTTTTTCGAGGAATTTTGAACCTGCAATTGCGGCACTCTTGTAATAAGCGCAGCTCAAAATATCATCAGTTTCTGCCACAGCCTTGTCGTATGAAGAATAGAAAACTGATTTTGCGTCTTCAATCTGTGGTTTCATTCGTCGCATTGCATTCTGAATATCGATGTAAACAACGCAGTAATATCGTTTTGCCTTTTTATCAAGATAAACTTCTGAATATTCAAGTCCAATCAATTCTACACGGCTTTCAACTGATGTTTCGCTTGAAGTTGTTGTATCTTCGGTAACGTTAACTTCTCCAGTTGATGTTACGCTTTCCATTGTACGCGTTTCTGTTGCACGTCGGTCACTGATTGTAGCACTGATGTTGCTTGCAATTTTAGAAAGACCATCAGCCTTTGCGGCCTCTTCTGTATTGCCTTCACCACGGAAAGCCATAAAATCAGCACGAGGAAAAATCGTATAAAGAGTATTTCCAGGCCCAAACCAGCTTGGTGCCTTAGTCGTTGGTTTTGCAAAACATGAAGTTACGGCCAGCATCAAAATCATTGTTACAATAAGATTCTTTTTCAATTTGTTCTCCTCTTTTAACAATTTTTAAGCCAAGTTTTATCAATCAAGACCCATCATCTCTGTGTAAAAATCAGTGATATCGGTTCGTTTTTCTTTTGTGAACTGTATGGCTGCCCTGGGATGCTGGTTGAACAGACCTGTCATCAAATATTGAAGGTCGTATCCCCAGACAACTCCTTTTTCGCGCATCGGCAACATGTTCTTTTCGATAAAATCAAAAACCGGATAAAGGTTGTATTTTGGATTGTGCAAAAGTCCAAGCAGGAGTTCCATCGCACAGTTTCCAGCACCTCGGCCCATTGAAAGATAAGTTGCATCAAGATAATCAACTCCATCACCTACACATTCAATCGTGTTTGCAAATGCAAGTTTTTGATTGTCGTGCGCATGAATACCGAGTTTCTTTCCATATTTATCAGCAACTTCTTTGTATACGTCAACGATTCGGGCCATAGCTTCAGGATAGATTGAACCGTAACTGTCTACGATATAGATTACGTCAACCGGGCTCTTTCCGATAAATTCAAGAGCTGTCTTTATGTCATTTTCCTGAGCGGTAGAAATAGCCATGATATTGCAGCTTGTTTCGTAGCCTTTTTTATGTGCATCCTCAATCATGTCGATTGCGGCAGGAATCTGGTTCAAATAGCAGGCAACACGGATAAGGTCAACTGCAGAATCCTTATTTTCGATGATGTCGTTTTTGTAATTGCATCGGCCTACATCAGCCATGACGGCAATTTTAAGGGCCGTGTCATTGTCACCAACAACAGAGCGTATATAGTCTTCGTCACAAAACTTGCTCGGTCCATATTTGCTAAGATCGAACATTTCCTTATCAGCCTTATATCCAAATTCCATATAGTCTACGCCGGCCTTTACGTTTGCTTCGTACAAAGCTTTGGCAAATCCTTCAGGAAAGAAAAAATCATTTACAAGTCCGCCGTCTCTTAATGTTGCATCTACAACTTTGATTCCAGGACGGAAATCCATCAATTCTGATACGTTTTTCATGAGAAAACCTCCAACACTTTATTCTATAATAATTTTGTTATTGTGCATAGTAAATTTAAAGAATCATTTTAGTACTGATGCTGATGAAATTGTAAAAGCTTTCCCCGTTGATGCACCAGAAAAGATCTGAAATACCGATTGACCAGTTTTTCAAAATCTTAAAATCAATTGATGCGAAATTCTTGCTGTGATAGATCCACTGCATGAAAACATAGTCGAATTCGCTGAAACATCTGAAATTCACATACCTGGACTCGACCATCAAAGTAAGTTTTGCTTCCGGGCCAAAGTTATAGTAATTTTTCTTTGCGACCTTGCTTGCTTCAAGAAAGATGAAATTGGCTTCCAGGTTCCAGCTGAAATAACTTTCTTCTCCTAACGGTACTTTCTGACACAAAAACGAACCGAGGGCATTTGTCGAATAGTTAAAATCGTTCGAATAGTTCACCTTGTAGTTCATGGAAATACCGATTGATGAAGGCAAATTTGTGTTCTGGAAAAACGGCCACGAATACAGGTGCCCTTCGAATTCTGCAAAGGCAAAACAGCTTGAAAAATCCGTATAAACCTGGGCATCCAGCGTAAACT
>JAILRX010000105.1 GCA_024697985.1 Treponemataceae bacterium
GTTCCAGCAGAACTTACCATCATGAATGCAATGGAATATGCCGGATATCAGCTTAAAAGAGGCTGCGGATGCCGAAACGGTTTCTGCGGTGCCTGCGCAACAATCTATAGAATCAAGGGACAGAATCAGCTTCAAACCTGCCTTGCCTGCTCAAAGAAAGTTGAAAATGATATGTTCATCGCAACACTTCCTTTCTTCCCGCTCGTAAAACAGGTTTATGACATCAACAAGATAAAACCTGAACAGCAGATCATGATGCAGCTCTATCCTGAAATCTACTCATGCATCGGATGTAATGCCTGCACAAGAGCTTGTCCTCAGGGACTTCAGACAATGCAGTACATCGCTTACGCACAGAGAGGTGACTTTGCAAAATGTGCAGACCTTTCGTTTGACTGCGTAATGTGCGGATGCTGTTCTGCACGATGCCCTGCAGGAATCAGCCATCCACAGGTTGCAGAACTTGCAAGACGAATCAACGGTAAATACCTTCAGCCAGAAGCACAGCATCTTTTGGAAAGAGTCAAGGAAATTGACAGTGGCAAATGTGAAGAAGCAATAAAGAAATTTATTGAAATGTCTACCGGTGACAAGGAACAGATCAAAAATCTGTATAACAACCGAGAAATCGAAAAATAAAGGCAAGGAGAACATATGTACGGAAATTACCTTGACGATGCTGCGAAAATCGTAGCTGAAAAACGCGAAGAAAATATTAAATTTGAACATGCTCGTCTTACCGCAGAAGAAAAAGACGATTTGTTATTGAAATTCCATCCAGACCGAATCAAGAGCCAGTTCACAGAACTCAAAATCGGTCCTAACAAAGGTCAGAAAGCACCAATCGAGCTTGCTGAAATGCTTCAGGCAAAACCACGCCTTGAACCGGAAAAAATCGACCTCAACCACATCGACTACGAATCAGACGTTCTGGTCATCGGTGGCGGTGGAGCCGGTACAAGTGCTGCCATCATGGCAAGCGAAGCTGGAGCAAAAGTCCTTCTCGTAACAAAACTTCGTGTCGGAGATGCCAACACAATGATGGCAGAAGGCGGAATCCAGGCTGCAGACAAGCCAAACGACTCGCCTGCTCAGCACTATCTGGACGCTTACGGCGGAGGACACTTCGACGGTAAACCGGAACTCGTTTACACCTTGGTAAACAAGGCTCCAAGCGTAATCAAATGGCTCAACGACCTGGGTGTTGAATTTGACAAGATGCCTGACGGCACAATGGTAACAACACACGGTGGAGGAACAAGCCGAAAACGAATGCATGCCTGCAAGGACTATTCTGGTGCAGAAATCATGCGAACACTTCGAGACGAAACCTTCAACCGACGTGATTCAATTACAGTCGTTGACTTTACTGCTGCAATCGAAATCATCAAGAACGAAAAAGGCGAAGCTTGCGGTGCGGTTCTTTTGAACATTGAAACTGGCGAAATCCGAATTGCAAAAGCTAAAGTTGTAATCATCGCTACAGGTGGTGCCGGACGAATGCACTATCAGGGATTCCCGACCTCAAACCACTACGGTGCTACAGCTGACGGTCTTGTAATGGCATACCGAGCAGGAGCAAAACTTCTCTATCAGGATTCACTCCAGTACCATCCTACAGGAGCCGCTTATCCTACACAGATTCTTGGAAAACTCGTAACTGAAAAGGTGCGTTCTTTGGGTGCAAAACTCATCAACAAGGACGGAGAAGTTTACATCCATCCGCTCGAAACCCGAGACGTAAATGCTTCAGGAATCATCCGAGAAGTAAAGGAAGGCCGAGGAGTTAAAAACGACGTTCAGGACGCTGTATGGCTCGACACTCCAATGATTGAAATGATCCACGGAGAAGGAACAATCCTCAAATCAATTCCTGCAATGTACAATATGTTCATCAAATACGGAATTGATATCCGAAAGGAACCTATTCTTGTTTATCCGACCCTCCACTATCAGAACGGTGGTGTTGAAATCGACAAGACCTGCCACACAAACGTTGCAAACCTCCTCGTAGCAGGCGAAGCATCTGGTGGTGTTCACGGAACAAACCGACTTATGGGTAACTCACTTTTGGACGTAGTAGTATTCGGTCGTGAGGCTGGAATCGAAGCCGGCAAAATCTTCAAGGACATCAAATTGAGCGACAAACTCAACCTTGATCACGTAAAGGCTTTTGAAAAGGAAAGAGAGGCCGCCAAGATTGAAGGTGACGCTGTTTCACCAAAAGTGCTTCCACGATATACACACGGCAACCCGGAATTTGAAAAAGAAATTCCAGGTGCAACGCTCTAAGCAAAAGACAGGCAAAATGCCTTAAAACAGAAAACGGCTGGGAAATCCGAAAGGAAAACTCAGCCGTTTTTTTATGGAAAAAAGTTAAAAAAAATTAATCAGATTCTTTATTGTCATCCTCGATAGTCAAAAAGATATCAGCGCCAGTAACTTGAAAAACCTGAGAGCAAAATTCGCTCGGATTTTTGATGATAAGTTCATGTCCAGGTTTAATTTCTTTCTGAGCCTTGAGCAGCACTCGGATTGCTGCGCTCGAAATGTACTCCAATTCGGAAAAATCAAGATACAGATGCTGCACAGTCGCAAAGGACAGCCATTTTTCTACATCCATTTGGAGTAAAACAGAATTTACCGCATCAAGACGACCCACAAGTTTAAGTTCGACGTCATGTTCTTCTCTTTTTTCATAAATATCCATATCTAAAATACTAGCACATTTCACCCGTGAACGCAAGAAAGCAGGAATTGCAGCGCG
>JAILRX010000091.1 GCA_024697985.1 Treponemataceae bacterium
GTGAACCTTGTTTACCTTAGTGACAGGGATTCCTGATGCGGCAATCGTGCGCGCGTTTCCTTCGGTGCCGTAAAGTGCAAAGCCGAGTTCGTGAAAACGCTTTGCAAGCGCCGGCAGTTCCGGCAGGTCTGTTGCCCGCACTGAAAACAGGAAACCGGGTGCGCTCGAGCCTGTCTGTGCGACCACGTTGTCGCCGGCAGTTTCTTTCGGGCCGGCTGCCGTCTTGTCTGGTCGTATCAGCTTGATTTTGGCCGCCGTTATGCCCTTGTAGAGAGCCTCGACTCTGGTCTTTGCAATTCCCAAAACTTCGCCCGTTGATTTCATCTCTGGTCCCAGCGCCGTATCAACATCATTGAGTTTTTCAAAACTGAAAACCGGCACCTTTACCGCAAAATAATCAGGCTTTCTGTAAAGCCCGGTTCCAAAACCCATGTCCGGAATCTTTTCACCCATCATGGCCCTTGTTGCAAGTTCAACCATCGGAACTCCTGTAACCTTGCTGATGTAAGGAACAGTTCGGCTTGAACGCGGGTTTGCCTCGATGATGTAAAGATCTTCTTTGCCGTCGTTTCCTTTGTAAATCAAATACTGGATGTTTACGATGCCCTTTGTTTTAAGTTCAAGCGCAAGGTCTGTAGACTGACGGACGATTTTTTCCCTCATTTCTTCGCTGATGCTCCAGTCCGGATAAGTTGCAATCGAGTCGCCCGAGTGAATACCGGTTCTTTCCACATGCTGCATGATTCCTGGAATCAATACGTTTTCGCCGTCACAGATGCAGTCAACTTCAAGTTCGAGACCTTCCATATATTTGTCGATCAAAACCGGATTTTCAATTTTTTGATTCAGGATGATGGCCATGTATTCTTTTACATCCGCTGATGTGTGTGCGATTATCATGTTCTGGCCACCCAAAACGTAGCTTGGTCTTAACAAAACCGGATACCCGATTCTTGCTGCAGCTTCGAGCGCCTCTACTTCAGTGAAGACTGTCATTCCGCGAGGTCGCCCGATTTTCAGACGGTCGCAAAGCTCTTCGAATCGTTCCCTGTCTTCTGCCAGGTCGATTGCATCGGCACTCGTTCCAAAAATCTGGATTCGCTGCTCATCCAAAAATTTCGTAAGGTTGATGGCCGTCTGTCCGCCAAAGGCAACTACGACACCAATCGGTTTTTCGGTCCTGATTACGTTCATCACGTCTTCTGGAGTGAGCGGTTCAAAATAAAGCCTGTCAGCCGTGTCAAAGTCAGTTGAGACGGTTTCCGGGTTGTTGTTGACGATGGCAACTTCATAGCCAAGTTTTTTCAGCGCCCATACACACTGAACCGAAGCATAGTCGAACTCAATTCCCTGTCCGATTCTGATAGGTCCTGAACCCAAAACGATTACAGTGCCTTTCGATGAGGAAGTCTTTTCCTTTGCTTCACACAGATATTTTTCAGCCTCGTTTTCACCGCCTGTCGTAGAGTAAAAATAAGGCGTTTCAGCATCAAATTCACCTGCGCAGGTGTCGACCATCTTGAACGATTTTGGCTCGTACTTGAGTTCTTCGCGCGCGATTCGCTCGATTTTCCACAAAAACCATCTGTCTATCTGCGTGATTTCATGAACGTCTTCCACAGTCAAAATTTTTCTTTTCAACGCTTCGTAAATTGCAAAAATTCTTCGGTCCGTGCTTTCTCCGACTGCAAGGATGATGTTCCTGTCGCTTTCGTCCTTGAAGGCTGGAAGTGAAAGGTCCTTTGTCTTGAGTTCCGCGCCTCGGACTGCCTTCAAAAGTGCTTCTTCAAAATTCTGTCCGATGGCCATGACTTCGCCGGTAGCTTTCATCTGTGTGCCCAAACTTCGTTTTCCATAAACGAACTTGTCGAACGGAAATTTCGGCATTTTTACGACTACGTAGTCCAAGACCGGCTCGAAACAGGCCTTGGTCTTTTTGGTAACGAAGTTTGGGATTTCGTCGAGGGTAAGGCCGACGGCGATAAAGGCTGCAACTTTTGCGATAGGGTAGCCGGTTGCCTTTGAAGCCAATGCCGATGAGCGTGAAACACGCGGATTAACTTCGATTACGGCGTATTCGAAACTGTCCGGCTTGAGCGCGAACTGGCAGTTGCAGCCGCCTTCGATTTTGAGTTCGCTGATGATGTTGAGGGCCGCGCTTCGAAGCATCTGATATTCTTTATCAGCCAAAGTAACTGTCGGAGCAACGACAATTGAGTCTCCGGTGTGAACGCCGACTGGATCCACGTTTTCCATCGAGCAGACCGTGATTACGTTCGAGTTTGAATCCCTCATGACCTCAAATTCAACTTCTTTCCAGCCCGAAATACATTTTTCAACCAGAATCTGATGGATTGGCGAACGGTGGAGTCCGTTTTGAACGATTTCATCAAGCTCGCGTTCTGTGTGGCAGATTCCGCCTCCAGTTCCACCGAGGGTAAAGGCCGGTCGAATTATGGCCGGAAGTCCGATTTCGTTATGCACAAAATCAATTGCATCCTGATATGTCGTTACGACCTTTGACGGAATGCAAGGCTCTCCGATTTTTTCCATCGTATCCTTGAACATCTGTCGGTCTTCTGCCTTATCAATTGTTTCTGGATTTGCACCCAAAAGCTGGACGTTGTGGCTTTCCAAAAATCCGGATTTAGCCA
This sequence comes from Treponemataceae bacterium, assembly GCA_024697985.1. Classification (GTDB taxonomy): domain Bacteria; phylum Spirochaetota; class Spirochaetia; order Treponematales; family Treponemataceae; genus RGIG9060. Next base: position 2,655 of record JAILRX010000091.1, read on the forward strand.
GCTCCATCGAAAGGGTGAGGGCAGTCTGTCCGCCCAAAGTTGAAAGCAGCGAATCAGGCTTTTCTTTTTCGATGATGCGTTGAATCGTCCTTAAGGTAAGCGGTTCGATGTAGATTTCATCTGCCATGTGCGGGTCAGTCATCAGCGTGGCCGGATTTGAGTTTACCAGCACGACTTCAAGGCCAAGGCTTTTCAGGGCACGGCAGGCCTGGTTTCCCGCGTAGTCAAATTCTGCAGCCTGCCCGATGATGATCGGACCGGAACCAATAACCATAACCTTGTGAATGTTTTTATTTAGAGGCATTTTCTTTCTCCATCATTTTTACGAATCTATCAAACAAAAAGTTGGTGTCGTGCGGACCGCCGCATGCTTCCGGATGGAATTGAACCGAAAAGGCTGGAATGTCTTTATATTCTACGCCCTCGCAGGTTCCATCGTTTACGTTGTAAAAAGTTTGGCGTGCAAAATCAGGAAGCGAATCGGTTTCTACGGCATATCCGTGGTTTTGACTTGTGATGTAAACTCTTCCGCTTTCAACATCTTTTACCGGATGGTTTCCGCCCCTGTGCCCGTATTTCAGTTTTGTTGTTTTTGCACCTCTGGCAAGTGAAAGCATCTGATGACCAAGGCAGATTCCGAAAATCGGAAGTTGTCCGCCGTTAGTTTTGTTCCACTCGCAAAGTTTATTGATTTCATTGATGATACTGGTGTTTTCTGCAGGATCGCCAGGTCCGTTACTCAGCATGACGCCGTCGACCTGCATTTCAAGAATTTTTTCGGCTTTCGTGTCGCACGGAACAACCGTGACCTTGCATCCTCGTTTTTCAAGTTCCCGCTGGATGTTAGCTTTGGCTCCGAAATCGAAAAGGGCCACACGGCGCTCACAAGAAGTCGCGTCCGCCATTCCGCTTTGCGCGTCAAGCACGCTTGAGCCCTGCACGCTTTCGACCGCCTGTTCGATTTTATACGCTTTGATTTTTTTGATTGTCTCCGGGTCGATGTCGCTGCAAAATTCTTCGCCGCTTACTATCATGCCGTTCATGACGCCCGCATCCCTGAGCTTTTTCGTAAGGGCCCTCGTGTCGATTCCGCAGATTCCCACGATGCCCTGCTTTTTAAGATACTCATCCAGATTTCCGCCACATCTGAAGTTGGAAGGCTTATCGCACATTTCACGCACGATGTATCCTTTTACCCAGCATTTCCGGCTTTCAAAATCCTGATCTATCACGCCATAATTTCCTATCAGTGGGAAAGTCTGCGTTACAATTTGTCCGTAATAACTGGGATCCGTAAGGGTTTCCAGATACCCGGTCATTCCCGTCGTAAAAACAGTCTCTCCGATTGTTTTTCCCTTGGCTCCGATTGAATGACCTTCAAAAACCGTTCCGTCAGCAAGAATCAGAAATGCAGTATCCATTTGTTTTCTCCACAAAAAAAAGGCGTCCATTCCATCTGCCGACAATAAATCGGTAAATCGAATGAACGCCTTTGTTCATTTGTGTTGTAGTATATCCAATTGAAGAAATAACTTCAACTAGGTATAAAAAACTAAATCTTGAATTTGTTTACCTCAACAACAAGGTCATTGACCTTTGCCTTGTTCTGCTGCGTAAGACCGTTGATCTTTCCAGATGAACTTGTGATGAGCTCGGCACCAGAAGCCATTTCGTTCATGCCGTTTACCAGTTCCTGAGTTGCATCAGTCAAAACCCTCATCGCATCAGTTACATTCTTGCTTTCCTGGAAGATGCTGTTTGAACCTTCTTTTACGCTTACTGTAACCTTGTTGATTTCATCCATTGCAGAAAGAACTTCCTTACAGTTTCCTTCGTGCTCAACGATTACGTTCTGAACGGTTCCACTAAGATTCTTTACGTTTTCAGAAAGATCGTAAATTTCGTTGAATCGTTCTTCTACGTCTTTTGAAGAACCTGTAAGGTTGATGATGTCCTGTCGGAGAACTTTCATCGTTTCATCAATTCGTTTACCCTGTCCAGATGACTGTTCGGCAAGTTTTCGGATTTCGTCTGCAACTACGCTGAATCCTCGTCCTGCTTCTCCTGCGTGGCTTGCTTCGATTGCGGCGTTCATGGCCAAAAGGTTGGTCTGTGCTGCAACACTTCGAATGATGTTTGAAGCTTCAACAAGACCGCCTGATTCTTCATTGATTCGCTGAGTAATTTCAGTTGATGTCTGAATGCTGTTTTTACCGGAGTCTGTAGCTGTTGAAAGCTGATTGATTGCTGAAACGGTATCGCTTACGGCCTTTGAAATCTGTGCGATATTGTCGTACATTCCGTGGGCGCTGGCATTTGACTGTTCTACGCAGGCAGCCTGAGTTTCGGTGCTGGAATTGAGCGAATCAATTGCAGTCATGATTTTGCCGATTGCATCGTTGGTCTTTGAAAGGCTGTCGTTTTGAGAATTCGTCTGATTCTTAATGCTTTCAATTGTAGCTGAAATTTCTTCGATTGCACTGCTGATGTTGTCCATATCACCTGCAAGATTCGTACCGATCTGACCGATTTCGTTCGTACTTTCTGAAATCTTGGAGAATGAAGAAGTCAATCCTGCCAAAGTCGTGTTGAATGCAGTTCCCATTTTGCTGAATTCGTTGTTTCCCTTAACTTCGATTCGGCCTGTAAGGTCGTTTTCAGAAATGCCTTTAAGGACATCAAGAAGTTTTTTCATCGGTGCCATTGATTTTCGTGAAACGAGGAAGGTTGGAATTGCAGAAACTATAAGAATGAGAAATCCGATGAGGATTACAAGGGAGATTGTCTTATAAACTGTCTTGTAAAGGAGGCTTTTCTGTCCGAACGAAATGATTCGGTAATTGTATTCAGGGTTTGTGATTGTCCTTACAAGATATTTTTGATTGTCGATTTGAACCTGATATTCTCCGTCTTCTACATCAGCGAGTTCTGCATAGGCTGGAGTTCCGCAATCTTTCAGATTTTTCATCTGATTTTCTGGATTTTGTGGATCAAAAAGAATTGTTCCGTCCTTCTGAACCATGATTACGTATCCTTTTCCTCCGAAATCAAGGTCTCCGGCAACTTTCTGAAGTGAATCCAAAGTAATTTCAATACCGATGTTACCTACAAGATTTCCGCTGTACGAATATGCGCTTTTTGTGAGGCAGACTACTGTTGCCCCGATTGTCGAAAGGAATGCATCTGAAACGGCCAGCTCTCCTTTTGCATCCAGCGCCAGGTTGTACCATCCACGTTTTCTTGGGTCGTATCCGCCTGACATTTCACCGTCAAAACAGGTTGCGTATCCACCCCAGACTGTTCCAAGGTAAACTTCGGCGATGTAATTTTCGTGGTCATAGATGGCCTTGCATCGGTCTACGATTCTTTGTTCTGTTGGACTTGCCTTGTAGCTTCGGGTGTTGATTTGTCCATGCTCGTTGGCAAAAGAATGAATCGTAGAATCTGCATTTTTTACGGCAGGTTCGTTGACCATCATTTCAACAAGAGAAACTTTTGAATCAAAAAATTGTGTCAAAAGGTCTGAAAGCTCAGTAAGTTCAATTTCACTGGTTTCATAGAAATTGTCTTTACAGATTTCTGCCAAGAATACGGCATTGATTGTGGTAAAAAGAAAAACGACGCATACTACAGTAACAACGGCAAGAAGTGTCATTTTTGCAGAAACTGAAAGGCCCTTTGTTTTTTTTGCGGGTACATTGCTCATATAAGAACTCCTCTAGATGTGAAAAGTTGTTTAGACTATCTTTCATGTTTAAATATATTTCTAAATTTAGGAATTCACAATAAAAAAAACGTAAATTTAAAGGTAAATTTCATCACCTGAGTGCACGTAGCAAAGCTGGTCCTTCATGATTTTTTTCATCATTTCGTAGGCTGGAAGCCCGGTGCAGTGGCAGGTGGCAAATTTAGTTTTGTATTTTTTGAGAAGGTTTGCGATTTCTTCGATTTCAGAAATTTCATTAGCGGAGTACTCTGTTTTTTTCATCAGATGGAAACCGCCGATTACAAGTTCAGGTTTAAAATCAGGACCAAATTTTCGTTCCATTGTATCCAGAATGTTCAGAATTCCGTTGTGCGAGCAGCCTGAAAAAAGCAGTCTGTGGTTTTCGCTTGTCACGATGAGGTTCTGCTCGTGGTTGAATTCATCCTGGATGTATTTTCCTTCTGTAAAAAGCTTGAGGCGTCTGTTTGTCGAAGGAAAAGGTCGGATTCTGTTATCAACACAGAAAATTTGCAGTTCGTCATCAATTTTTACATCACCTTCAAGAAAAACTACCTGCGGCAACTCAAGGATTTTCTTGTCGATTCCGATGTAGCGGTATCCTAAATCTTCTCCGTCAAAGGCATAATATTCGCGGACTGCATTTTTCTGCATATAGATTTTTGCATCAGGATTGATTTTTGCAAAAGGCAGAATTCCGCCGGAATGGTCGTAATGACCGTGGCTTAAGAAAACCGAATCGATTTTTGTAAGATCAATTCCGAGTTTTCCGGCATTTTTCAAAAGCAAATCACTCGGGCTTGTATCAAAAAGAATTTTGTGATTTTTAGTTTCGATATAAAAAGAAAGACCATGAGCGGCTTCACATCCGGAAGCGCCCAATTCATTTTCAACAAGATTTACGATCCGCATGAAACAATTCTATCACAAAAGAGACTATTTAGAAACTTTTGCAGTAAGAGAAGTAAGTCTGTTTGCGATTGCAAAACAGTTATCACCCATCTTTTCGATTTTTCGAACAATGTCGATGTACAAAAGTTCGGCTTTAACGTTGCAGCCAGATTCGAGTCGGGTTCGGGCACATTTTTTAAGTTTGTTTCGTTCCTGGTCAATCTGGTCTTCAAGACTGTGTGCAAATTCGTGCTGGTCTTCGGTAAGTGTAGCGCCGATGTGTCGGTAAACAAAGTAAAGGAGCTGTCGTACAAGTTCGATATAT
>JAILRX010000151.1 GCA_024697985.1 Treponemataceae bacterium
GACAATTCAGAAACGCTTTTGAATCAGGCAGGTTCGGAAGGCGCATCACTTTTTCTTAAGGTTTTGGACGAGCTTGAAAAGGGCACTTTTACCGAAACCGAACAGGATTCGACTCAGGCAACTTATTGCAGGCTTTTGGAAAAAGAAGACGGAAAAATCGACTGGAATCAGAGTGCCGCACAGATTGATGCGAAAATCAGGGCGTTCTATCCTTGGCCGGGCGCCTTTACGGAAGCAAACGGAAATACGCTTAAAATCCACAGAGCCTGCGTTTTCGAAGGCGATGTAAATGCCGTCCTTGCAGCAGCGGCAAGTGCAACCGGCAAAATCAGCATTCCGGGAACAGTTTTATCATCAGACAAAAAATACGGAATTCTCGTGCAGACCGGAAACGGAATCCTCGCACTTCAAAAACTTCAGTGGCAGACTAAAAAGGCCATGGAGTGGAAAGACTTTTTGAACGGCAGCAAAGACTTTATTGGAAGCAATATATAGCAAATAATAAAAAATACTGTTAAAATCTGAGGTAATATGAAAAAAGAAGATCTTAACGACGAAAAGACAGAAAACAAAAAACAGAAAATCACTTTTGCAACAATTAAAAACGGATGGCTTAATTTTTTGGAGTCATTGCAGACAAATACTAAAACCCTGATTATTTCAGGTATCTTGATGCTCGTAATCATGGGAATCATCGCTTCAGGAATTTTCCTCGTAACAATCAAGGGCTCAGAAGAAGTCATGGTTCCGGATGTTGTTGGAAAGGAACTTACATCGGCATTGCTCGATATGCAGGTTAAGGAACTCTATCCTAAAATCCAGCTCAGATATTCAAATTCTCAGGATGAAAAGGGATGTGTCCTCGAGCAGGACCCTCAGGCAGGTGCCATCGTTAAGGCCGGCCGCCGAGTTGAGCTTGTAGTAAGCCGCGGTGTCGTTTTGGATCGTGTTGAAAACTACGTAGGTCAGACACTCGATGCAGTTCAGCTTCACCTTCAGGCACTTTTTACCAGCTCGGAAAAGGCGCTTTTGGTTCTTGATGACGAAAACATCCTTTACGAATACAACGAAGCAGAAGCCGGAACGATTCTTGAACAGGATCCGCTGCCGGATACAAATATTTCAGAACCAATCAAACTCAAACTTGTCGTAAGCCGAGGTCCTGAGCACGAAAAGGCAAAAGTTCCGCTTTTGGTCGGACTTACTGTAAACGACAGCCTTTTGCAGATGTCTCGAAGCAAGCTTGTCTTCGACTTTACTTCTCGAACCGCAGAGGGTGACGAAGTTCCTGGCACGATTATTTCTCAGCTTGTTGATGCTGATACTTACGTAAATACCTATTCGACAGTCGGTGCAGTTTTTGTTTTCCCAGAAGAACGGGAAGCAGAAAAAATCTACGGAATTTTTGCAGAGGAACTTCCTCCATATTCATTCCCGCTTCAGGTTAAGCTTGATGCGCTCACACCGGAAGGCGAAAGATTCAATGTCGTAACTATGATGCATCCGGGTGGAAAAATTACCATTCCATATACTTTGCCGCTTGGAACAGAGCTCATTCTTTATATCTATGATAAAGAAGTAATCAGAAAAACCGTTCAGTAGGAATGCCATGGAAAAATCGAAAGTTTGCCTTTGCCTTGACGGAAAAACAATCGCCGAAGACTTAAAGCTGGTAAATCAATATCGTGATTATATTGATTTGGTCGAATTGAGGGCTGACTGCCTTGATGATGAAGAAAAGCAGAGTATTCGTCGTTTTCCGGAACTGGTCGGCGGACTTCCGTGCATCCTGACAATCAGGCGAAAAAGTGACGGCGGACAATTCGTTGATGGCGAAGCTGCCCGAACCGTACTTTTTGCTTCTTCGCTGGCTTATTCAGAAAAAAACAGTGGCCGTCCTTTTTCTTACATCGATATGGAAAGCGACTATTTCATTTCGACTTTGAATGATGCGGCCTTCGCATTCGGAACAAAAATCATCAGAAGTTATCACGATTTTTCAGGTCCTGTCACTGACTTAAAAAAGTTGATGCTAGACTTGAGAAAAACCGGTTTTGAAATCCCAAAAGTTGCCTTCATGCCGAACTCGCTTGAGGACGTAACGCGCCTTTACAAGCAGTCGAACGCAATTACGGATTTTGACCACATCGTGCTTGCAATGGGCCCGATCGGTCAGACTTCAAGAATCCTTGCGACAAAATTCAATTCATTTTTGACATACACCTGCCCTGAACATCCGGGAACGAACCTTTCCGAGCTTGGGCAGATTGATCCTATCACCCTGCGAAATCTCTATCATTTTGATGAAATTGATTCGGAAACTACGCTTTACGGAGTAGCAGGATATCCACTTAAGGTTACGGGAAGTCCTGCTTTGCACAATGCGGGTTTCAAAAAGCACAAAATCAATTCAGTTTATGTTCCTGTCAGAACAAATAGTGCTGATGAACTTATCGATTTTGCAGAAACTCTCCATATTAAAGCGCTTTCAGTT
>JAILRX010000207.1 GCA_024697985.1 Treponemataceae bacterium
GCACTATCGGACTTTTCGCCGGATTTTGCACCGATTGATTCTTCAATCTGAGTCCAACTTTTTTCAAGCAAAGCGTCAACATACGCTTCTCTCTTTTTTGCCCTTCGTCCAAGACTTTTCTTGATTTCGCGATTAAGTTCGTCTTTGCGAACTGCAATATTTTTCGAAATTTGATTCCAATCTACATCATCTTTGTCATCAGATTTTGCATCAAGATATTCGTTTATCAATGAAACCTGGAAATTCTTTATCCTGCTTCTGATGATGAGTTCATCGTCCTGCTTGATGTTGAAGAAAAGCAGGATTAAAAGATACAGCGTGACAAAAACACAGGACAAAAGCAAAACTTTCATGGCCAGATTCAAAGTTAGAATATCGCTCTTGAATACTGTAGCAAACATCTGACCGTTTTCACCAGTTGATGAAATCATCATCCAGTTAAAGTCTTCGCCGCTCATCAACTCTTCAACTTCAGCATCCTGAGTTTTCAAAGTCTTTTCAACTTCATCCAAAAAGCCCTTGCCGGAAAGGGACGGAATGCCAAATACGACGGCATTAATACCCTGGCCTTTTTCTGTTTCGAGATTAAACAGCGAGCATTTTTCTGAATACGAAATGATTTTTCGCTGAAAAAGATAATTCAAGAAATTGTCAGCGCCAACATAAAAAACAATCGAGCCCCTGTTCAAATCACGCTCATCAATATAAGGAAGTGAAAAAATAATTCGATTTCGTTGGGAATCAAAGTAAGTATGAATCTTCTCATCCGGAGGTGAAGCTATTTTCGTATAATCCACTTCTCCAAGAATGTTGTAGTTTTTATAGTTGATTAAATCCTTGTTTTGCCGAAGCTTATCAGTCTCATACGTACTGTAATGAACTTTCTTGCCTTGAGAATCAATAATTCGGATTCCTTCAAAACCTGGATTTTCGCTTATCAATTTTCCGGCAAAATCCGCCCGTTCCTTAATCTGATAGGAATCAAGACTTTGCTCCGATGACTTTTTAACCGAGTCCAGACTTGCAAAATTTGAAAAAAGCGTTTCATAACCAGAAGCATACTCATCAAAGCTTTTAGAAACTACATCCAGCTGATTTTTCATCGATGAAATTACATTGCCCTGATAGAATTTGGTTTCAAAAAGAGAGAAAAGTTGCGTGAACGCAAAGAATGCGAAAGCAGCAAAAATGAGAACTGATATGAATGTGCTTATGACAACTTTCTTTCCTGAAGTCAAAAAATGCTCCTAGAAAAACAATTTTATTTCTCTTTTAATTATCGGTAAGAAATGATAAAATTTTAATTATATTAATGAGGATTTACATGAATTTTTCAAGACTTAATTCTATTTTATACGGATGCATCTGCGCAGTTCTCCTGATAATCATAACGGTCTCTCTGATTTTTTTTGGGAAAGATGTAAATAGAAAGAAAGCCTTGATTTCTCAAAATGAACAGATTCTCGAAAAACAATCTGAGTCAAAATCAACTTTTTACAGTGATTTCGGAAAAATCCGAACATTCACTTGTGACAGCACAAAAGTTCCGGTAGTTTTTGTCCCTGTATTTAAATACGAAAAGGATAACGCCCCTCTTTTCGAAGAAATCTGTCAGAAAAAAACTAAACTTCAGAACATCATGGCTTCATATTTTACCGATAAAACAAAAAAGCAGCTCAATTCAATCGGGGATGAAGTTCTCAAAAACCAGATTCTTGTCCAGATTAACAGCGAGCTTTCCATGGGAAAAATCGAAGATCTATATTTCGAAGAGTTTTTACTATTAGACTGATGTAACCTTTTGGATCGTTGCAACCTTTCAAAAAATTAAGTGTCTAAAAAAATAACGGAGGCATAAAATGAATACACCTGCAGCACAGGTCATCATTTCAATCATTCCAATAGTCGGTATTTCTGTAGCCGGCATCGTACTTTTCTTTTTCTTGCTTTGGCACCACAGGGAAGTTTCGATGCTGATTCGAACAGGAAACTACAAGCCTGTAAAATTCAACCTGAAAGTATTTTCGTTCCTCGTAGGACTTTTGCTTTTAGGACCAGGACTTGTACTTTCACTTTTAATCGGGATTATTGATGGCGTATCATACGCACTTTTAGGCGGGCTCATTCCATCTGTAATCGGTTTGATGCTTTTAATTTTCTACAAGGCATATCCAGAAAAGAAAGATTCTGACAACTAGGTATCATGGATCCGAAAGCCGAAAAAAAGATAACGGCCGAAAAAAAATCAGAAAACGAGGCTGTCCGAAAAAGAGACCAGGTACTGATAAAAGCTGCCATTCACGGAAGCTCCAAGGCTTTTGCAACGCTTATCAGTTATTATCAGACCAGGGTTTACAGATTTGGATTAAGTTTTTTCAAAAACAATGCTGATGCGGACGATTTTGTTCAGGACGTTTTTATCAAAGTCTATACAAATCTCACTTCTTTCCGCGGTGATTCACAATTTTCCACATGGTTGATGAGAATCGCCTACACTACCGCCCTTAACAACGTTACAAGACGAAAAGAATGTGAATCTATTCCAGAAAACTTTGATGTGGTTTCTCCGGATCTTACGCCAGAGCAGATTGAATTGCAGGAAATCACAAAGGATGCAATCAATGAGGCCTTGAAGGATTTGCCGGAAAAATACAGATATTGTCTGGACATGTACTTCTTTTTAGGAATGAGCTATTCAGACATCAGCGAAGTAGTTGATATTCCGGTGAACACATTGAAATCCAATGTATTCAGGGCCAAAAAGATTCTCAAGGAAAAACTTGAAGATATGGACATCAAAGGAACAATTTAGGAGAGATTGCAATGAAAATATATAAAACTGAAGAATGTGATAAATGCATGGAAGAATATCTGATGCTTGAAAAAGGACAGCAGGTACCGCCGCGTCTTACATGGCATTTTCTGACCTGCAAGGAATGTCGGACAAACGTCAAGCTCCTCGTAAAGGCTGAAAAAGCCTGCGAAAAAACTGCGACTCAGCAGACGGACATCAACAACCAGACGATTCAGAACATCCTCAAGCAGCTGAACATGAAGACTGTAAACAAAAAAACAAGGAAATTTTCAATGGCACCTTGGATTATAGGAGCCATCGTACTCATCGCATCCTTCATATGCTATTTCTTCATGAAAACTTCTGCGACCTCAAATCTTTCGATTTATACCTATGTTGTTTTTGCAATAATTATTGCGGCTTATTGTGCGGCATTCATCGCCGGTAATATCGAGCTGTTTATCAAAAAGTTCGATTTTCTCGAAAATATATAAAACATCTATTTTGTAAAAAAAAACATTAGGCACGTCGCCTGCCCCGGCAGAATTTGACGGTGGCATTTGGGCATAAAAAAAACCTTTAGAAGAAGTCTTCTAAAGGTTTTTTTGTTTATTTTTGAGCATCGTGAAAAAAACTCGATGAATATGCGAGTTTTTAACGAGCGTATTCTACGACGTTTTTGAGCATCGTGAAAAAACTCGATGAATACGCGAACTTTAGCGAGCGTATTCTACGATTCTTGTTTCCCTTATCATCGTAATCTTGATTCTTCCAGGATACTTCAAATCGTTTTCAATCTGCTTAGCGATGTTTCTTGCCAATTCCTTGACATCTGCATCTGCGACTCGTTCGTTGTTAACGAGTACTCGAAGTTCTCGTCCGGCCTGAATTGCG
>JAILRX010000219.1 GCA_024697985.1 Treponemataceae bacterium
AAACTCAGATTATCAGCCTTTATTATCAGTGCCTTTTACAGATGGAACTTTTAAAAATCAAAAAGGATCTTGAGGAAAATGCTGGCTTTCAGATTGAAGTTTTGAAAAAGGAATTTGAAATGGGACGTGCCTTGGAAAATGATTATTTGGAATATTTGATTTATTATAAAGAGCTCCAGAATGATACAAAAAAGGCTTCCCGTGAACTTGAATCCTGTCTGAGGCAGTTCAATGTTGCTTTAAATTTACCGTCAGAGACTAAGGTTGAATTTAGGGAAGATTTGTCTGAAAAATTCAGCGCTGATGAAAAACTTTTGGAAAATCCTCTTGTCTTGGAAAAAATAATCGATAAGCTTTGGATTCGTTTCTATCAGACAAGCATTGATGTCAAAAAGCAAAACATCACTTTGGATTACGCAAAAAAACAGAAGGCTTTTTCCGAGAAATTCTATCTTCCAGAGATTTATCTTAGTGCGGCCGTCACTTTGAATGGTACTGATTATCCGTTGAGTGAGCCTGATTATTCGGTGAAACTTAACGTCTCTTTTCCAAATGCAAAAATTATCCCTATAAATTATACGAATGGTTACGGAATTAGCAAAAACAGGCTTTCCAGCGTGAAAAATTCTTCTACCGTTAAGGCAACGCCTGATTTGACTTATTCTCTTGAACGCAAAAACTCAGATATTTCAATTCAAACTCAGATTGGGCAGAGGCAGGAAAATGATGAGGCTCTGTACGAGACTTTTTTTAATCAGATAAGTACCTATGATGACAGCGTTGATTCAATCAAGCTGTTGAACGAAACCATCCAAATTCAAAAGCGGCGCCTTGAAATCAATGAACAGCAGGTGAATATCGGAAAAATGCGGCGTATAGATTTGCTTGATCAGATGAGTGAACTTGCAGGAAAGGAAATCGAATTGATTTCATCCAAGGTGCAATTGTTGCAGTCCCAATACAATCTGGAAATCATCCTTGATTTTCCATTCGGAGGCTTAACCGATGCATGTAAAAAATATTATTGAAACTAAAATTTTAATTAGTTTCTTTTTGTTTGTTGGACTTCTTGTTTTATCTTTCATCTTTTTGTCCTGTAAAAACGAAATTGAAGTTTCTCCATTGTCTGATGCAATGATCGTGAATTCCGTTCAGGCTAAAAAAGAAATTCTTGATGATACGGTAAATAATTTTGGAAGCATTACATATAAAACTAAGACAGATTTGACTGCTCAGACAGGGGGTAAAATTACCGGATTTAATGTACACGAAGGATCTTACGTAAAAAAAGGGGAAGTCATTGCCGTCATAGAAAACGTTCAGCTTGAAATTCGAAAAATCGAATGTGAAATTTCCCTTGAAAGTGCCATTTCACAACTGGAAGCTGAAAAAATCAAGTTGAATTATGAAAGACTGGCCGTGGAAAGCCGACTTTTAGGTCTTGAAAAAGCCGAACTTTCGATCCAGCAAAAAGAACTTGAACTTAAGACTAATCAGAACAATCTGAATGACAGCATGACACTCCATAAAATGGGCGGCATTACGGATTCGGAACTTGAAAACCTCAAGCTTTCAGTTGCTTCCCAAAAGACGGATATAGCTCTTTTGAAAAAGGAAAAGGAAATTTCCCTTTTGGGCCTCAGGGACATCGATTTGATTCAAAACGGAATTGTTCCTTCCTTGGACAGTGATGAAAAAAAAGCACAGTTTATTGAGCTTAACCTGAAAAGTTCGATGGCACAAATCAAGGCGATGGAAGCTCAGGTTAAAAATGTAAGGCAGGAACTTGAAGGCATCAATAAAATGATCGATGAACTTACGGTTCGCTCTCCCATAAGCGGATATATTGCGGCAAAGTACTATGAAAACAGCGAGTACATCAATGACAATGAAAAGCTTGCAACCATCATCGATACGGATTCAGTGTATGCCGTCTTTTATGTTCAGGAAAAGGATATGGTCAACTTCAATTTGGGAACGAAACTTGTCCTTAACATTCCGTCGCTCAATAAAACTGTAAATGCAAGAATTGATGAAATTTCAGCAGTGGCTGATTCAGCAAGCGGCAATTTTTCGGTAAAATCCGTGATTACAAATAAAAATGGACAGATTAAGCCGGGGATGTTTGTGCGTTGTTCAATTCAAAAAGGCGAAAAATCAAGTTTTGTAAGGCTTCC
>JAILRX010000240.1 GCA_024697985.1 Treponemataceae bacterium
GACATGCCGCGCGAACCTTTAAAAAGAACCAGATCCCCTGAAGAAAGCCTTTTTTCAAGTTCTTCTGTTACCAAAGAAACGGCCTGGTCATCAATGTTTTCGCTGATAAAACATGGAATTTTTCCATTTTCCGCATCAAGCTTTTTAGCAGCATCTGCCATTTCTTTTCCAAAAAATACGATAAAGTCCGCAGAACTGTTTTCTGCAAGCTTAACAACTTTCTCATGTTCGCTTTCGCTTTCCCAGCCGAGTTCGAGCATGCTTCCCAAAACAAAGAATTTTTTATTTTCCCATTTGATTGAGTTAAAAAAATCTATGCTTGCACCCATTGAATCAGGATTTGCGTTGTAGCAGTCCTGAACCAAGGTGTATTTTCCTTCAACAATCTGATTTCTTCCAAAAACAGGCTTTACGCTTTCAAGTCCGGCCTTGATTTCTTTTGCAGACAAGCCAAGGTCTTTTGCAAGTGCAATTACAGAAAGCGAATTTTTGAGGTTGTATTTTCCGCACAACGGAAGGTTGATTTTTTCACCGTCAAGAACAAAGGAAGTTCCTTTCAAGCCCAAATCCTGGATATCAGAAACGTCGTCAAATCCAAATCTTTTGATCTGACCTTTTGACTCGCAAAGATAATCAACAAAATCATCATCAGCTGGAACATAACCGCAGGAAGAAGAAGTGAAATACTTGAAGATTTCTCGTTTTTCCATTGCGATGTTCTTTCTTGACTCAAGAATACCGATATGAGCTGTTCCAATGTTGGTAATGATTGCATAATTTGGCTTCAAAACCGATGCAATCTCCGTCATTTCGCCTTTTCGATTCATCCCCATTTCGAAAATGCCGACCTGATGTTCCTTTCGGATATTAAAACAAGAAAGAGGCAAACCTGTCTCACTGTTCCAGTTGCCCTGTGTACATACTACATTGTATTTTTGAGAAATAACCTTTACGGCAATTTCTCTGGTCGTTGTCTTACCGCTTGAACCGGTAATTCCAACCTTGATAAGATCCGGGAATTTAGAAACATAAAGAGCTGCAAGTTTCTGGAGAGCATACATCGTATGGCTTACTGCAATTACAGTAATTCCAAGTTTTTTCAATTCAAAAATCTTGTCTCCGTGAAACTGAGCAAAAAATTCTGTAACAAAAATGATGGAAGCACCATTAGCCAAAGCAGCGTCGATGAAATTATGTCCATCCTGACGTCCAACAAGCGGACTGAAAATATAGCCCTTCTTTACAAGTCGGCTGTCAATAGCAACGCCGGTAAAATCCAATGTGTCACCTTTAGCTCCACAAAGAACCTTACCTTCAATTGCCTTCAATACTTCATCTAATGAAAGAGAAATTATATCTTCCTGCATCCCCTCTTGTGTTCCACCCTGCACAAAAGCCATTATTTTTTATTCCCCTCTATTGATATTCTTACTATTTCGTCCGTATCAGCCTTTCTCATTCCAAGCTCTTCCACGGCAATCTTTTCAATTCTTTCAGAACTTGCCAAAACACTGATGTCCGTAACATAGGTTTTATTCGACTCAATCAATTCTGACTGCTTTTCATTGAGAGCCACGACATCACTTTCAATATCAGAATAATGTCTGGACTGCATGACCGCCATCACCAAAAATACCGGTATCGTCAAAGCCAAAAGATAAGTACTTACAGTACCTGCAATTTTCAAAAACTTACTTTTTACACCCATAATAGTTTTTTAATTTCGCTCCCTTAATTTTCTTATAACTCTTAACTTTGCACTACGTGAAGGAGAGTTTCGTTTTACCTCTTCTTCGGTAGGTCCAATCGGCTTGCGGTTCAATAACTCAACAAGCGGCTTTCCACCACAGGTACAAATGGCCTGAGTTGGAGGACACGAACACTTTTGTGCCCAAGTCCTGAAAATATTCTTTACTATCCTATCTTCACCGGAATGAAAGGTGATGACACCCATTTTTCCGCCTACGTTAAGACAGTTGAATGCATTGTTCAATGCATCAGGAATGCGGGTCAGCTCCGAATTTACGGCGATTCGCAAAGCCTGAAAAGTTTTGGTTGCCGGATGAATGGCGCCATATCGGTATTCTTTTGGAACAGCCCTGTAAATTATATCGGCAAGTTCCTTTGAAGAAACAATCGGTGCTGAACTTCGCGCCTCAACGATGCTTCGTGCAATCCGTCGGCTGTAACGTTCCTCGCTGTAATTGAAGATCAAATCAGCAAGTTCGTCTTCCCTCATCGAATTGACAAGGTCAGCGGCGCTCTTTCCTTCATCCTCATTCAACCTCATATCAAGTTTTTCATCGTATCTGAAAGAAAAACCCCTGTGAGACTTTTCGTAATGAAAAACTGATATCCCCAAATCGAACAGAATTATGTCCGGTCTGGGAAGTGTATCAGGATAATCTGCATAAAAATCGTTGAACCAGCCTGAATAAAAATTCATCCGTGTGCCAAACCCACCCAATCTTTCTTTGGCCCGAGCCTGAATAATTTTATCTGCATCCAATCCGATTATATGCAAATCATTAAACTGTTTTAAAAAAGCCTCTGAATGACCACCCTCACCTAAAGTCGAGTCCACCATAAAGGCAGAATGCTCGTAAGGTTCACCAACCGGTGAAAGATACGTCAAGACTTCGTTAAGCAAAACAGGTGTATGAACAATCTCCATTCAAGCTTTCCTTAAAATGTAATCTCATTGAAGCCTTCAGCAGCTTCTCTGAAAGAATCTTCGCTTGAATCTAGATAATCCTTATATACGCTCGAATCCCAGATTTCCATGTACTTGGCAACACCAAGAACAGTGCAATCTTTGGAAAGTCCAGCATATTCACGCAAAGACTGTGGAATTGAAAGGCGTCCATTTTTATCAAATTCAATTTCCTGAGCAGGAGCAACAAAGTGACGTACAACCTGCATGTTTCGGCTGTTCATCATTGAAGCATTGCTCATAAGTTTTGACTGAAAATCTTCCCATTCAGTTGAAGTAAAAAGCCAGAGGCAGCGATCAAGACCTTTAGTAACAACGAGTACATTCTGATTGACAGCTGTTCTAAGCTTTGCTGGAAATGAGATTCTTCCCTTGTCATCAATCGTGTTGTTATACTCACCTGTTAGTAAATTCATACCACTTTTTACCACTTTCTACCACAATTTACCACTTTTATTACATTTTAACCCATATCGGATAAAAAACAACCAAATTTGAGGAAAAAATTAAAGAAATTTAAGAAATTTCTTGTTCCTTTTTATCAACGAATGTATAGTATAATTATGATAAATACGTACAACGAAAGCCTGGTTCATCACGAATTAAAGGAGCTTTTTGCAGAAAAATACGGCGGAAAAACCGAAGTAGAACACAACGGATACATCTGCGACGTTTTTTGCCAGAACAAAAATGATGAAAAACCTCTGATAATCGAGGTTCAAAGCGCAGGTCTTTCAAGTCTTTCAGAAAAATTAAGAAGCCTTTTAAAAGACAGCAGACTAATGCTCGTCTACCCTCTTGCGACAAAAACAAGGATTCAGACGGTTTCAACTGAAGGCAAGGTCGTATCAAGCAGAACAAGTCCAAAGAAAAAAAATATCTATTGTATTTTTGGCGAGTTTTTTAAGATTTATGATTTATTTGAGGACGAGAATTTTTCACTCTGTGTCGTTCCTGTAACCCAGACAAAAATCAAACAGCTTACTGACGAACCGGTACAGACCCCACAGAAAAACCGACGGTTCAAGAAAAACTACCTGATTACAGACAGACTTTTAGACACCATATCAGAGCCGATTGTTTTCAAAAACAAAATTGAGTTTTTGGACTTACTTCCAAAAGAAATCCCCGAAATGTTTTCGAGCAAGGAATTAAAGAAAACCGAAGTCAAAGGCGAAGCGAACAAAATGCTTTGGGTTTTATTGAGGATGGGCCTTATCAAGATAGACCACAAGGAAAAGAATTTAATCTACTATACAAAGGCATAAACAGCACGACTACGAACCCGCCGACCGCAAAGCTCCGGTACAAAACACGCCGACCGCAACGTGTACGCCGTCAGGGCAAAAAAAAAGGCCTCGAAAACTTAATTTCGAAGCCTTTATCCTAACCGGTCAAATCTTACCAGTTATCATCCATATCGTCTTCATCACGATTCATAAGTGAATAAACATCAGTTATGGCTCGCAAATCATCGAAATAAACGTAATATGCACCACGAGCAAGCATTGGATCACAGTCAATTCGGAAACCTACGATTTTAAGACCTGGTCGATCTCCAAGGTAAGAATCCTGCTGAACGATTCCGTGAATTCCGTCTGGTGAAGGTGGAACAGCAACTTTCATCTGTTTCCAACCAGAGAAATCCAATGTACCCATGTAAAGTTCAAAGTTATGTCCGTAATAGTCCTGAACCAAAAGTGTAAGTGTGTGTCCCTGATTTCGGCCTGTTACCCAAACTGAAATAGTCTTTGTTACACCTTCGATAGCAAGAGGTCTTGCAGAAGTGATATAGAACGAATTTACACCTCGTTTGAAGAACTCAGTCTTAACACCAAGTACTTTTGTATCTTCGTATTCTTTATCTTCCATATCTTCCAATGGCTGTTTTCCAGAAGGACCACCATCGAACAATCTTGAAGTAATTACACCATAGTCTGGTGAAATTTTTACATTCCAAGAACCTTCTCTTTCGAACATTTCTACTGAAACTTCTTTAAGAGACTGCTCTGCTGAATCAGCACCAAGTGTAGCTGGGTCAGGATCTGTCAGGCTTGATTCCTGAGCAAAAGCAGCATAAAAAGCTACTGTTAAAATTAAAAATATTGATAGAAACTTTTTCATGCAACTTCCCCTTATTCAGCACTTTCAAAATCAGGCTTTCTCAAGTCATATCCATCATAGATGTTGTTAAGTGTGCTTGATGTATATTTAAGCTGATCAAAATAAATTACATAGTCATCAACGAATTCTGCAGGATCAGTTCGTACTCGGAATCCTACGAAATTCAATGTTTCTGGACCAGATCTAAGTCGTGATTTCTGACTGATTGAAGTAGGAATTGAAACAACAACGTTTTTCCAACCATTGAAATTTGTCATACAAGCAGGAAGAACACGAACACGTCCGTCTGAATCGCGGATCAAGATTTCCAATGAGTATCGGTAGTTTGCCCCCCAAACCCAAAAATCAAGCTGTGAAACTGTTCCCTTGAATGGAATTTCATAATTTGAAGATTCACCTTCATCATTAGCTTTTACAGGATAAATTTCAAACCAGTTATCACCTTTTCGGTTATAGGAAACCTGAACACCAAAAACCTGAGCTTCTGGACCATCAGGATCACGGAAAGGTTTTAATGAATTAGGACAACCAGCAACATAAGCAGTTTTTGGGAAACCTTCAGCGATAAATCGGCTTGCGTTAACTTCCCAAGTCCATTCTTTTCCATCTGATGAATCAAAATCATCAATAACAAATGTCTCAACGCCTTTAGCACTTGGCTGTGCAACTGCAGGAATACAGATTGCAAACATCAGTAAAGCAAGAGACAAAATGAACAAAACTTTTTGTTTCATTCGATCACTCCTTGAAACTTTTCTATGTTGAATAAAAAAATCTTGCATTTATCAAAATCCCAATTCAAACACATTATAATTCAATTATTTTCTTAATTATACTTTCGATACACTCTCTTTGTCAAATGTTTTACTTTTTATTTTTATATTTTGAATCGTAAAATTTAATAAATTAATTTACTTATTATTGATTATTTTTTGCACTCACAATAAAATTAGCAATATACAACTTTTATAAGGAGTTTATTTATATGACAAGTTATAAAGAATTAGGTCTTGTAAACACAAAAGAAATGTTTGCAAAAGCAGTAAAAGGCGGATACGCTATTCCGGCTTACAACTTCAATAACATGGAACAGATGCAGGCTATCATCCAGGCTTGTGTTGAAACAAAATCACCTGTTATTCTTCAGGTTTCTTCTGGTGCTAGAAAATATGCTAACCAGACACTTCTTCGATATATGGCTCAGGGTGCTGTTGAATACGCTAAAGAACTTGGTTGCGAAAAACCACAGATCGTTCTTCACCTCGACCACGGTGATTCATTCGAACTTTGCAAATCTTGTATCGAAATGGGATTCTCATCAGTAATGATCGATGGTTCTTCACTTCCTTACGATGAAAACGTTGCACTCACAAAGAAAGTTTGTGAATTCGCTCACTCACAGAAAGACTACGTTACAGTAGAAGGAGAACTCGGAGTTCTCGCTGGTGTTGAAGATGATGTAGCTGCTGAAGAAAGCCACTATACACGACCAGAAGAAGTTCAGGACTTCGTTTCTAAGACAGGTGTTGACTCACTTGCT
>JAILRX010000252.1 GCA_024697985.1 Treponemataceae bacterium
AGTTTTTGAGAAAATTCGTTAATTGCAGCAGATAATTTTGATTGTTCACCGGCCATAGATTTACTCCCTCTCCAGCCAAAACGTTTCGTAGTTTTCGGTGTGGAGCGTGATGTGGCTTTTTTCCAGAAGGCCATCGACGAAATCTTTCTGCAGCCGGTAATAAACGGATAAGTCTCCGCCGGCTTTGTTCCAGGCCTCCGCGTGCGTATCGGTAAGTTTCTTCCATTCAATTTTGCGTTCATCAACTGAAACGACTTCTTTTGTTTCGTCGCAAGGCATTCCGTCCAGCACGAAGGATTTCATCAGTTCGAAGGCTTTTTCCGCATCATCAACTTCATCAGCATTGAGCTCGCGGCCGGTTCGTCTGCAAAAATCAGACAGCGCATCAATATAGCCGCCGTTCATTTTCAAAAGCTCGGTTACGGCAAAAGCAAATCGTTTTTCGGCAACCTGAGTATACATCGACAAAAACTGATGAGGTGCGCTCAAGTCTATCACCTGCTCAAATTCTCCTTCGGGGATGCCGCCACAGTTCATATCAATGTAATCGAAAACCTGTCCGTTCCCACGCTGAAAAGCAAAGTAGGCAATCATCTGAGCCATGTTGTTCCAGAGCCTGATTTTGAAAAACTGATTTTTTCGTCGGTCGTTTTCACCGATCGGATCGCATGCCATAAAAACCTCCGTAAGCATTAGTATAATCTTAGAAAATCAACTTGGCAATCAAATATAAAAGTGATATAACAGAGTTATGTTAGCAATGAGTAACTAGATTTTTTGAACTTTGGACTGGCATTTTATATGAAAAATTTTGTTAAAGAAGGGCAGAAACTACCGTTGTACGGAATCGGTCCGTATCTTGTTGTTGTGATGGCATTTCTTACGGCCGTCGTAATCTATCTTTCTTATAATGTATTCCGTTTTGCAAATCTTTACGGATTCTGGATGTGGATTTTCATTGCATTCGGCATAGCTTTTGTAATTGCAGGTTTTGTCATCTGGCTTATAGGAGCTCTCAAGTCAGGTATGGACGACAGCATCGCTGACAACCATCTCAAGACAGACGGCATTTATTCAGCAGTGCGCAATCCCATGTATACGGGCTGGTGGTTTTTGATTTTCGGAATCAGCCTTTTCTGGCACAACTATATGGTCATCCCGGTTTTTTTCATCAACTGGATGATAATGACGATCGTGCTTGTTACCACCGAAGAAAAATGGCTTTTAAATCTTTACGGCCAGGAATATGCTGATTACAAGAAGCGCGTCAACAGATGTTTCCCCTGGTTCCCGAGGAGAAAATAAATCGGGAACGGCCGGGAACGGAATTTAATACGCGAAGTCTGTCTTTTTGAAGTCGCCGTAGATGGTCTTGAAATCATTTTTCATGGAAATTACCTGATAGCCGGCTTCTTTCCACTGAGGAATGAGCTTGAGCGTTTTTTCAAGATTTGGATGATCCCTTTCATCGTCATCAGCTACGAGCATGAAGGCCATGCTTCTATAAGTCGGATTTGAAAGGCAGTAGTTGTGCATTGCACAGTCGCCTCCGCTGTTTCCGAAACTCAAGACAGGCACCTTGCCGATTTCCTGAGCGATGTTCTTGACCTTGTTTGTCTTAAGGTTTTTGATGAGCATTTTGTCACCTCGGACAAGCGTGTCATCCGTTGAGAATGTGTAGTTTACGCCCTCAACTTCTCCCTGACCGCTAGCCTTCAGTTCAACATCCATACCGATGATTCTGTTGGCCGGAATTCCAAGCGCTGATGTCAGGCTTCTTGCAAGAAAGCGGTCTGAGCCTGTAACGACGTAGCATGTGAATTTGTTGGCCTTGAGGTAGTCGAAAATTTCAAGCATCGGCTTGTAGGAAGTGTCGGCGTAGGTCATGTTTTCAAAGCCGTTAACTTTTTTACCGCAAAATTCCTTTACGTAAGAATCAAATTCTGAAAGTGTCATTCCTGCATAGGCTTTTGCGGCTGCCTTTCCATGGATTAAATCGAAGCCTGAAGGAAGGGCTGTGCCGTTTCTGCAAAAATTTCTGATGGCAGTGGCAGCTTCAACTTCGCTTGCTGAAGCCTTGTCCTTGTAGGAAGGATCTTCGAGTACACGATATTCTAAAATCAGGTATTCAAAATAGGTTGGATAAAGTTCTCCCATGAAGGTGCCGTCCATGTCGAAGGTGGCGATTCGGTCTTCTTCAGGGATGAAATCAGAAGAATTTTTGTCCGTAACAGTTGCTACGTAGTCTTTTAAGGCTGTTAACGCAGGCGCATCGTTCCACTGAGTGAATTCAAATGATTTTGCGGGGTTTCCTTTTGTGCAGGCAGAAAAGGTCAGTGCAAAAACAAGCAAAATTGAAAGTGCAAGATAGTGGGTTGTTCTTTTCATATAAACTCCTTTTATGAGTTTATTTTAATGCAACCTGCGATAAAGTCAAAATTAATTTGATTATTTGTATTGTCTGGCAAATTCTACGGCAGCTTTTACGTCGTCGTCATTCGGGCGGCCCTTGTGGATGCCCTTGAATTCGCCCTTGCAGTGAAATTCCTTTTCGTCCATTGGAACGCCGACTTTGTCAGCCTCGGCCTTTACCTTTTTGTAGGTTGAGTTGAGCATTGCAGCAGATCCAAAGTTGACGATTTTGCCGACCTTGTCCTTTGAAAGGGAAGCTACGAATTTCTTTACTTCAGGATCGATGTTGAAGGCGTAGTATGAGTTGCCGAGAAAAAGAATTTCAACGGATTCATTTACCGGTTCTGAAATAGGAAGGGCTTCTACTCCAAGTTCTTTTGCGATTGCTTCTGCAAGTCGTTTTGTGTTTCCAGTTTTTGTGTAGTATCTAACTGCAAATTTCATAATTATCCTCCAGAATGTCTTGTATAAAGATTGTATACAATTAAATATAATAAAATATTATTTAATCAAATTATAAATGTCAAGTGTTTTTTGCGTTCTGATGTGTATTCAGTTGCGTTCAGATGATGGAATCAATTTTCGTTCTGTGGTACATTCAAATCATGGCGGAAAACAAAGGAAAAATTTTAGGCATCCTTCTTGCAGCATTTTCTATTTTTGTGTGGGGAATCACATTTGTAAGCACAAAATATCTTCTTGGCGATTTTTCTTCCCTGGAAATTCTAACTTTCCGTTTCATCACGGCCTATGCCGGCCTTTGGATCATCCATCCCAAATTTGTCAAAATCGAGCTGGCCGACAACATCCTCTTTTTTCTCGCGGCCCTTTCCGGAGTCGTGCTCTATCAGCTTTCTGAAAACATCGCAATTTATTTTACGAACGCGTCGAACGTCAGCGTAATCGTCAGCATCTGTCCGCTTTTCACGGCGATATTGAGCCAGATTTTTCTAAAGGAAAAGCATCTTTCGCTCTGGTTCATAATCGGCTTTGTCGTTTCGATTGTGGGCGTCGCCTTGGTCTGCTTTAACGGAAGCACATCATTGGAACTCAGTCCGAAAGGCGACCTTCTGGCTTTGGCGGCGGCGGTCTGCTGGGGCTTTTACTCACTTCTGGTTTCGTTGATAAACCGGAAACTTTACGACCCGATCTGCGCAACCCGACGCCTTTTCTTTTTCGCGCTCTTGATAATGATTCCGCTTACACTGATGGGCTGGCTTTTGGAAACGCACTGTGAAAATTCGAGTGATTTCGTGCGCTCACTCTTTTTCAGTTTTGATAAATCTTTAAATGCCGCGCGCTTTTCGAATATATGGAACGTTTTGAACCTGCTTTTCCTCGGAATTGTTGCAAGCGGCATCTGCTTTACCACCTGGAACAAGGCCTGTCAGATTACAGGAACCGTAAAAATCAGCTGCATGATTTATCTGATTC
Organism: Treponemataceae bacterium; assembly: GCA_024697985.1. Taxonomy (GTDB): domain Bacteria; phylum Spirochaetota; class Spirochaetia; order Treponematales; family Treponemataceae; genus RGIG9060. The sequence goes on from JAILRX010000252.1 coordinate 3,847, forward strand.
CTGTCGTAACTATTTTGTTTGCCTTCTTTTTCCTTGGCGAAAAAATCACGGTTCTTGGCGGAATCGGGGCCGCCGTCACTATTGCAGGACTTTTTATCAGTGAGGTCAAATCCTAA
>JAILRX010000016.1 GCA_024697985.1 Treponemataceae bacterium
TCATCGCATCCGTGGTTTGTCTTTTGATTTTCGGTCCTGATAAATTTTTGATTCCAGCGATGATACTGATTTTCGTCCTGATTTTGCTTTATAAATTTTTGAAAAAGGAGCGCTCCGATGATTCCAATTACACCGATGACACCAACGGTTAGAACTGCAATTTCAATTCTCATCATCGCTCTTGTAACTATGCTCTGCCGCTTTCTGCCTTTCATAGTTTTCAGAAGCAACAGAAAAACTCCGGACTTCATTTTATATCTTGGAAAAGCACTTCCCTATGCAATCATGGGAATGCTAGTTGTCTACTGCCTGCGCTCTGTTGATTTTGCAGGCCGCAGTGAAAGCACGAGTCTTTTGACAAGTCACGGCATTCCAGAACTTGTTTCAATTTTCGTCATCATGCTGATTCACCGGCTCAAAAAAAACTCAATCCTCAGCATACTTTCAGGTACGGTCTGCTACGTTTTGATGGTAAACTTCCTATAAAGCTAACTTGTCCGTTTATTGCAATTCAGTTATAATTTTCGTCCAGGAGCATCCACAAAATATGGAATTTTTACGCAATCATCAATTAAACATCATGCTGATTTTAATCGGCATATGTGGAATTCTAGCTTTCTTAGTTGCAATTTCTAAAAGCATCCCAAAATCAAGAAAAATTTCGCTGATTCTTATCGAAGTTACTGCCCTCATTCTGATAGCAGCAGACAGGTATGCATACATTTACCGTGGAGACGTAAGCAGGCTTGGCTGGTGGATGGTTCGAATCAGCAACTTCCTTGTCTTTTTTATGAGTCTGTTTTTGGTCGGTGCTTTCAACAACTATCTGATAGATCTTTACACCCACGAAGGTGGAGAAAAAAAAGTCCCTAAACTGCTGATAATAGCAAACTGCTTTGTAATTGCCGGAATGATCATCCTGGTAATTGCACAATTTTTCGGTTTCTATTACACATTTGATGAATTCAACCGTTATCACCGTTCAAAATACATGATTTTCTGTTATATAATGCCTGTAATCATTTTTACACTTGAACTTATTACCATCATAAAAAATTTCAAGAAACTCCGCCCAAAAATTTCTATTCCAATACTGCTTTTCACGATTCTGCCGATTGGAGCCACAATAGTACAGCTTTTTTCATACGGACTTTCACTGACAAACATGATGATTGTATGGATGGCAATCGTAATCTATATTTTTGCACTTCAGGATTTGAACGAAAGCGTTGAGCGAGCACATAAACTGGAAATTGAAATTCTTGAAAACTACAATGAGAAGCTTGAAAAAACAGTTGAAGAACGAACCTTCGAGTTGAAAGTCGCAAATGAAAAGGCCGAGAACCTGCTTCTTAACATTCTTCCTCAGGACATAGCAAAGGAACTTACGGAAAATCCGGGCCACACGATTGCAAACGAATATCCGAACGCAACAGTTTTGTTCACTGACATAGTCGGTTTTACGAAAATGAGCGGAAGCATGAGCGCAAAGGATACCGTTGATATGCTCAACAAAATCGTTACCCTCTTTGATGAAAGGGCAAAACGTGAAGGAATCGAAAAGATCAAGACCATCGGGGATGCCTATATGGCAGTTACCGGCCTTACACAAGAAAAGGAAAACGACGGTGCAAAAAGAATGATTCAGTTTGCAACAGGAATTCTTGAAGATGTCAAAAATTTCAACGATAATTCTGCAATCAAACTGAACATCCGAATCGGAATCAACAGCGGAAACCTCGTCGGAGGCGTAATCGGAAAGACAAAGTTCATCTACGACGTGTGGGGCGATACAGTAAACGTTGCAAGCCGAATGGAAAGCACGGGCGAGGCAATGAAGATTCATATTACAGAATCCACCTACAACCAGATAAAAGATGAAATCAATATTTCAGACAGCCGTGAAATGGAAGTAAAGGGAAAAGGAAAAATGAATACCTACTTCATGTAATTCTGATGAGCAAAAAAAGGCCGCCTGAGTGATATGCGTTTCAAGCGTCACTCAAAGGCGGCTTTATTTTTTTAAGCGTATTGCTTATTTTTTTACTCGTGGCACTTATGTCCGCCACCGCAAGAATGTCCTTCCCCGTGGCCTTCTCCGTGATGGTCACATTTTACGTTAGGATTGTAATCAAGATTTCCGGCTAGGTATGCATTTACAGCATCATCAGCTTTTCCTGAAACACCACCGTAAAGTTTTACGCCAGCTTCAGCCAATGCCATCTGAGCACCGCCTCCGATTCCGCCGCAAATCAATACGTCAACTGAGGCATTTTTCAAAAAGCCTGCCAGGGCGCCGTGTCCCTGTCCGTTGGTTCCGATTACTGAAGAATTCGTGATTTTTCCGTCTTCGATGTCGTAAAGCTTAAACTGTTCTGTGTGTCCGAAATGCTGGAAAACATTTTCATTTTCATAGGTTACTGCAATTCTCATAGCATATTCTCCCTTATCAGTTAAATTTTGTAAGTTTTCAGAAGAATCCTCGCCTAAAGTCCATTTTCCGCCCGA
>JAILRX010000019.1 GCA_024697985.1 Treponemataceae bacterium
AGTCATGGCAGATTTTCACACATCGGTTTTTCGTCGCATCTGAGCAAAATCGATGAAGAATTGATTGAAAACGCAATTGAAATCGCTGATTTACAGAATTTATGCGAGAAAAATCTGTCTGAACTTTCTGGTGGAGAGCGACAACGAGTCTATCTTGCAATGATTATCGCCCAGAACTCAAAAATGATTTTGCTAGACGAGCCGATGACCTATATGGATGTGAACCATCAGATAAAAATGCAAGAAATTTTGCTCAAACTGAAAAAGGAAGGTCGCGGAATTGTGCTTGCAAGCCACGATTTGCCGCAGGTGTTCAGTTTTTGCGACAGAATCTGCCTAATGAAAGAAGGTCGCATACTTTGTAATGAAGAACCTTCTACTCTGTCAGAAAAAAAAGATTTCGTGCGTTCGATTTTGGGCTTTTCAATTGAAAAAAATGTGCGCCTAAACGGCGATAAAAAACAAGGAGAATTTTTATATGACTACAACCTTTGCAAATAAAATTTCAAAAAAAATTTTATGCAGTGCGCTTATCACTACAACAATGATTTTGGGTGCAAATATCGTGTTCGCGCAGGAAACTCAAAATACTGAAAGCGCAATAAAAAATGAGGATTCGTCTACAAGCGAAAAAAAACGAAGCGAGCAGAAAAAGTTCAAGACAAAAGCTCACTTCACACTTGGTTCTTCGATAGTTAGTGACGAACAAATTTTGGGAATAGCAGACGACGAACAGGATGACAATCTCAAATTCGCAGGCCTTTATGCGCTAGCCGATGCGCAGCTTACCACAAACTACATCACAATTGGCGGAAAAATCTACTACCGCTTAAGTGAAGCAAAAACGGCACAAGAATTAGGACAAAAACTCGAAATAAAACGCGCTTACATTAAATACAGGCCACTTGGAAATTCTACACTCGAAATTGCAGGTGGAAAATTGTATTCAGAATACCTTGCAGGAAACTTTTTTCAGCTTTCTGAAACTTACACAGGAGCCACTCGCTGGGGAAAAACCGGAGTCGGCTTAAAAAGCAATCTTTCAGGATTTTCCTTCGGAGCGGCTCTTGCCCTAAGCGAGTCTTACGAAAAATTCTGCGAAGAATTTGGGCTTACTGCAATGTTCGGCTATGATTTTTCAAATTTGGAAAACGGAATTCCGCTCAAACTTGGCTCTACTTTCTTTTTCACACGCGAGGGCGATATAACATCAACCGAAAGCCCAACTTACGACTACAGTGGTGCTATCAGCCTGAACTATGAACCAAAACTACAAGGCTTTGTTTCAGGATTTTCGGCTACGGCAAGTTTTTCTTATAACGCAGAGCCTTATGTTGCAAGCAGTGTTTTCAAAAACGTTAGCAATTACAAAAATGCCGATCTGAAAAAAGCATATCTTGCTTCAGTTAATTTCAAAAGCGATTTTGGAAAAGTCGGCACAGTTTTGGAAGCAGAAGCAGGTCATTCAATTTCTGGCTCAATGATTCCGCTTTACGGTGGTTTGCAACTTGAAATTCCGCTATATGAAGCGGACAAAACAAAACTAGAATTTCGCCCACGATTTTTTTATTATGGTGCACATGATTCTAGCGATGCGACAAAAAGCAGACGGACTGCCGAATGTTACCCACGTCTTTATTTTACAAGCGGGAACTGGATTGTCTCACTAGGGTACGATTTTGCCTTCAAACAAATCGGTGCCAAGGGAACAAGAAGCGATTGGCAGTTTGAATGGAACGTTCCAGTTTATGTAGAATATAAGTTATAGAAAAAAAAGGACGGCCTAGGCCTCCCACACGGAAAGCCCCATCAAAAACTCCGATGACACTCGAAAAATGAATTATTTTTCATTTTACCTATTGACATAGTAGGTAAATAAATTATATAACCTATTTGTTTAGTAGGTAGATACTAAACATAAATACAAATTATATGAGGTGAAAGTATGAAAAACAGCACAATTACAAAAATTTTGGCCGTAGTTGCAATTTCTTTGCTCTTTGTTTCTAATGCAAGCGCAAAGGCAAAAGAAAAGAAAGCAAAAACCGTCTATCTGACGAATGTTTCTTATGACCCTACCCGCGAATTATATCAGGCATACAATAAGGCATTTACAAAATACCATTTTGAAAAGACAGGCGTGAATGTTGAAGTTTCTCAAAGCCACGGCGGTTCTGGAAAGCAAGCACTGGAAGTTGCTAACGGAAACGATGCAGATGTTGTAACTTTGGCTTTGGAATGGGACGTTCAGGCAGTTGCTGATGCAGGACGAATTTATGATAAAAACTGGGTTAAAAAGTTTCCATTGGATTCTTCGCCATACACTTCAACAATCGTTTTCCTTGTTCGAAAGGGAAATCCTAAAAACATCAAGGACTGGGACGATATAGTAAAACCTGGTATCGGCGTAATTACACCTAATCCGAAAACTTCTGGTGGAGCCCGTTGGAATTATCTTGCCGCATGGGCTTATGCACAAAGACACAATCTTGATCCAAAAGATTTTATCAAAAAGCTTTACAAAAACGTTCTTGTTTTGGACTCGGGTGCAAGAGGTGCTACAAACAGTTTCGTTCAGAACAAGCAGGGTGATGTACTTCTTGCCTGGGAAAACGAAGCATTCCTTTCAATTGCTGAAGATCCAGACGGATACGAAATTATAACTCCAAGCATTTCAATTCTTGCTCAGCCAAGTGTTGCAATTGTCGATGAAGTCGTAGATTTCAAAGGAACACGAAAGGTTGCAGAAGAATACCTGAACTACCTTTATTCCGAAGAAGCACAGCGAATTGAAGGACAAAACTTCTATCGACCATCAAATCCAAAAATCTTGAACGAATTTTCAAATGTATTCGATTTGAACGTAAAACTCGTTACAATCAACGATTTTGGCGGATGGGCTAAGGCACAAAAGGAGCACTTCGCAGACGGTGCAATCTTTGACCAAATTTACGAGAAAAAATAAGAGTTTTATTGAGGTGTAGCATGAAACATAGAACAAAGCGTGTAATTCCCGGTTTTGGGGTTTCGATTGGAGTTACTGTAACAATTCTGAGCCTTATCGTTCTGATTCCGCTGGCTTCCCTGGTAGTCTACACTTCGACACTTTCTTTTAGTGAATTTTTCGAAACGATTACCCGAAAACGAGTTTTGTACAGTTTTTGGGTAAGCATTTTTACATCTTTTGTGGCAACTGTCGTGAATGCGATTATGGGAGTCGTGATTGCATGGGTTCTCGTACGATATGAGTTTCCAGGCAAAAAAATAGTGGACGGAATTATCGAGCTTCCGTTTGCACTTCCAACGGCGGTTGCCGGCATTTCGCTAACTTCCCTTACAACAGACCAGGGAATTATCGGAAAATTTTTCGCTCTTTTCGGAGTCAAGGTCGCGTATACAAAACTCGGTATCATTTTTGCACTGATTTTCGTAGGCATTCCGTTCGTAGTACGAAATGTTCAGCCGGTACTTGAAAAGTTTGAATCTTCGTATGAAGAAGCGGCAGAAGTTATGGGTGCTTCCAGACGGCGCATTTTCTGGCAAGTGATTTTTCCTGAAATCAGACCAGCACTTTTTACTGGTGCAGGACTTGCGTTCGGTCGCTGTATCGGCGAATACGGAAGCGTAATTTTTATCGCGGGAAATATGCCATTCAAAACGGAAATTACGCCTTTGATTATTATGAGCGAATTACAGGCATTTGAATATTCCAAGGCAACCAGCATTGCCCTTGTAATGTTGATTTTTTCTTTTGTAGTGCTTTTTGCATTGAATCTTTTACAAGCACACAACAACAAGATTTTAGCAGGCGGAAGATAGGATAACAGGGAGCCACTATGAAAAATAAAAAAATAAATCCTTACATAAAATGGACCTTAATAGCAGTTACAGTTTTTTTCCTATTCGTGATGCTGATTCTTCCCTTGATTTCGGTCGTGATTAACTCCTTGTACAAAGGATGGAAGTTTTATTACAAGACAATCAGCGATCCTTACACGGTAAAAGCATTTCTTTTGACAATTAGGGCAACCGGATGGGCGTTGCTTATAAATACAATTTTCGGCTTGTTCGCAGCCTGGACAATTACAAAATATCACTTTCGTGGCAAAAAAGTTCTTACGACTTTGATAGACTTGCCTGTTACGGTTAGTCCGATTATTGCAGGTCTCATTTTCATATTGATTTTTGGACGTCAGAGTCCGATTTATCCGATTTTGATGAAAATGCACTTCAAAGTAGTTTTCGCAGTGCCGGGAAT
>JAILRX010000023.1 GCA_024697985.1 Treponemataceae bacterium
AGTTTTTCACAGAGCATTTTTGAAACGCCATATACGCTTACAGGTTCTACAGCCTTGTCCGTTGAAATCAAGACGAATTTTTTTACGTCGTTTTCGATACAGGCATCGAGAAGGTTTTTTGTGCCGAAAACATTGTTCTCAATCGATGCGACAGGATTTTCTTCCATCATCGGAACGTGCTTGTAGGCTGCGCAATGGAAGACGGCATCGCATTTGAGCTTTTTCATGATGTAGCTCATGTAGTTTTTGTCTTTGAGTTCACCTATTACAGGAACAATCGTAGCTTTTTCACCGACGCCTTCTTTTTGCAAAAGCCTCAGTTCCTTGTCAATCTGATAGATTGAGTTTTCGCCGTGTCCGAATAGATAAAGCCTCTCGGCTCCTCCTGAAAGCAGCTGGCGGGCAAGTTCTGAACCTATTGAACCGCCGGCTCCTGTTATCAATACACGTTTTCCGCGAAGGTAGGAAAGGCTTTCCTTAAGGCTGATTACGACTGCCTCTCGTCCGAGTATGTCCAAAGGATTGATTTCTCGAGTCTGAATGAGGTGAGCCTTGCTGTCGATGATCTGGGAAACGCCAGGAACGATTTTTATAGTAGAAAAATCAGCTTTTGAAAGGATTTCATAGATTTCCTTGATTCTGCTTTGTTTCGCAGAAGGAATTGCGATGATCGCTTCATCAGTTTCTGAGTGTCTTAAAAATGTCGTAAGGTTGTTGATTGGTCCAAGAACCGGAATTCCGTCGATTGTTGTTCCGATTATGTCTTTATTATCATCTAGAAAAGAAATTACGTTTCCGAAAACTTTTTTTTCTTTAAGCTCGCGTGCAATCATCTGACCGGCAAATCCGGCTCCGATTATATATATGCCTTTTTCAGTATTACTCATTTGGTTAAATATATCACATTATGGGGTTGCGGGCAACAATGTCTAAATTTTTCATTTTTCTCTAATATGTTTTTATTTTTTACCGATGAATTATAAAGAAAGAGATTAAAATGAAAAAAATCCATCTGTGTTTTTTATTGCTTATTTTGACATTCTCGACCGGTCTTGTTTATGCGAACACCTTAAACATTCTGATTAACCAGGTTGATAATGGGGGAATCGTTCCCGAGTTCGAGGCTGAAAACGTCCAGGTTTTTCTGGATTCCTTTATGGAATACATGTTTGATGCAGGCTTTATAGTTTCGTCTGAGAAAATTAGCCTGGCACCTGACATCACAAGTGATGAGGGCCTTGCAATACATGCTTGCAGACATGGATATTTTGATTATCTTGCCGTAATCAGGCTTAAGTTCAATCCTGATACGAATCAGATTATGAATGCGGAATGGCAGGTTAAGGAAATTGCATCTCTTTTGGTAAAAAATCATGGTCACGAGTATCCGAATGAAAAAACAACGAATCCTGAAGGGGATGCAAAGAAATTCGGCGTTCAGGTGGCCAGAAAAATTTATTCCAGTGTAAATGATGTAATGGATTGGTAGGGAGGCATATCAATATGAAAAAACTTAGTTTAGGAATTGCAGTTTTACTTTTGGCAGGCGCAGTTTTTGCACTTTCCGTCAATCCTTCTTTGGATGGAAGGGTTGCTGTAGCTGCAAATAACGTTTTTCCATCAGGTGGCTATTACGGAAAAGCACCCGGATATCTTCCAGGAGATACGGTTGTCGTAACAAATCATATTAATGGCCTTACTGCTGAAGTTTTGATTTTGGGATCCCAGGATGCTTCTGAAGGAGTTGCGATTTTGATTTCTCCTGAGGCTGCTGAAAAGTTACAGATTGAAAAAGGAAAGGATATTTACGTAAACGTTCAGAAAAAAGTTGCCGTTCCTTACGAAAAATCACTTACTACTAAAAACTCAAAAAAAGCTGATTCTGAATCAAATGTCGTTGACCCGGACAGATCAAGCGAAGTTTTGCCAGGAAATATCGAGCAGAACATTGCTGATAGAATGAGCGCTAAAAAGCAGGCCGCTGAAGCTGAAGAAGTTATTCCTGAAGAACTTAACTTCGACGAGGTTGAACAGATTGCAGAGCCTGAACAGATCGCCGAGCCTGAACAGATCGCCGAGCCTGAACAGATTGCAGAGCTTGAACAGATTGCAGAGCCTGAACAGATTGTTGAGCCTGAACAGATCGCCGAGATTGAGCCTGTAATAGAAGAACCTGTTATTGAAGAACCTGTCGTTGAGAACAATGAATTTGACTTGGTTGATGAAATAGCACAGGACGTTCAGGATGTTCTTATCCCAGAAGACAGCATTGAAGAAGAACCAATCGATCTTGCAGAAATAGAGGAAATCCCTGCAGAAGAAGAAATTCCTTATTATGAAGAAATTTCAGCCATCGAAGAAATCGAAGAAATTGAACCTGTTATCGAAGAAACAGTTGTAGAAACTCCTGCAGCTGAAGAAATCGTTACAGAAGAAATTGTCGAAGTTAGTGAACCTGTAAAAGAGGAAATTGAACTTGCAGAAATCAGTGCCGGTGAAAACGAAGAAACAATCGAAGTCGTTGAAGACCTTCCTGTAGAACAGGAACTTGCTGATGTCGAAACCTATGATGAAGCTGAAGTAATCGATTTTGTAGATCTCGTTGACGATGAAAATACTGAACTTGCTGCAGATTACGTCGAAGAAATCCCGGATGAAAACCTCAAGGATTTTGTAGAACCTGCAAAAGATGAAATTGAGCTTGCTGAAGTTCCTTTCAGCACAGAAGATGAAGAAGTAATCGTTGTGCTCGAGGAAGTAGATCCTGTCTATCCAGAACCTGTTGTTTTGGAAGAAGGCAGCGATGCAAAAGGTGTTTTCGAACAGTTGATGGGCGAAAACGTGGATGTTGAAAAACCTGCTGTAAGTGAAACGGTTGAAAGTGAAATTGCCGAAGAGCTTCCAGCTGAAGAACTTACTGGTGAAGAACTTACTGGTGAAGAAATTACGGCAGAAGATGTTGCACCAACAGAGCCTTCGGAAATCGAAAAACCATCTGAAATCGCTGTGTCAGAAGAAATTCCTGAGGATGCTTCTTTTGACGTAAAGCACAAGGGCATCATCTATGATTCGTTTGGAACACTTCCATTGAGCAAAGAAGTCAAATCAAAGACCTATTATGTTCAGGTTTCAACAATGGCAAGTGAAGAAGGAATTGAAGGAGTTTTGGACACTTATGCTCCAAAGTATCCTGTAAAGCTCCTTGCCAGAAGTGATTCTTCATATCAGGTTTTGGTTGGACCTCTCAACGATGATGAATACGAGCTTGTCCTTGCTCGATTAAAGGGAAATTTTAAGGATGCCTTCCTTAGAATAAAATAAAGTAGCAAATCCGTAAATTTTGCGGAGCAAAAAAAAGTCGCCGAAAGCGTTATGCTCAAGGCGACTTTTTTGTTTTAAATCAGGAAATTAAATTACGGTACCATCTGGTAAGCAGGCATTTTTATTGATAACGATAATTCCATCTGAAATAGAATACTTATCATAATTTCCGTCTTTAAGGTTAGCCGGATTCATACCGATAGAACAGTTGTCTCCGATTCTTGCATTTTTATCGATAATTGCCTTTTTGATCTTACAGTTCTTACCGATTCCGACGCAAGGAATTTTATTTGCTTTGTTTTCTGCAATCTGTTCTTCGTTTTCGTAATAGTCAGCACCCATCAAAAGAACTCCTTCGAGTTCGCAGTTTTCTCTGATTATAGAACGAATACCGATTACAGAACTTTTAATCTTCGAATCCTTGATGATACATCCTTCAGCAGTGTTAACTTCTGTGAGGGTTGTATTCATGATCTTTGTGGTTGGAAGGTTTCGAGCATGTGTGTAGATAGGAGCAATTTCATTGTAGAAATCAACTTTTGGACTGTCTGTCGTAAGGTTGATTGCT
>JAILRX010000036.1 GCA_024697985.1 Treponemataceae bacterium
AAGTGGGACCTCAGAGGAAGCCTCCTATTTCTCGAACTTGAAACAGGCTCTACCCTCACAAATATGCTTACTCTGACTTATTCAGGACCACAGGAAACAGAATAAAAGGAAACAGGAAGAATATGATGAAAAATTCAAAGAAAATAATATCGATTTTAATGATTTTAGCTTTCTGTTTCACAACTTCTGTATATGCACAGGATGCTGATAAGGAAGCAGAAAAAGCAGCTCGAGAAGCGCAAAAAGCCGAAGCCGCCGCTAAAAAAGCAGAGGCTGACGCTCAGAAAAAGGCCGAAAAAGAAGCTCAGGCTGCCGCAAAGAAAGCCGAAAAAGAAGCCAAAATGGCAGAATTCAAGCAGGCCAGAGACGAAGGAAAGGATCTCGTAATTGCAGCCCCAAACGGTGCAAACCTCACGATTCCTTACATAAACATCGTGTTTGATGAAGGACTTTCTCTTACACAGGTCACTCGAATCATCAAGCAGACAGACAGAACGAACTTCGTTTTTCGGGACGTAATGGCAGGAGCCTACATGGACGTAAAGACAATCGGTTTTCAGGACATCAATCCTATCTTCAGGATTGCAGCCTACACGCCGCTTGCCATGACGTTCAACTATGTTCCACAAAAAACACTTTTGACAAACTGGGCCGTAGATTCATTTCTCGGTTTTGAATTCAGGCACAGCATGCTCGACTATGTTTTCATCGACATAACGCCTGGCGCACACATGCTTTATCAGGTTACGGACAGATTTTCGCTTTTGAATATCGGTGCCGAACTCATGTTGACATGCGAGCTACCAATTGCATACAACTGGTCAATCCTGGTTTCAGGAGCAGGCTCCTTCGATTACGGAAATTTCGGCTCGAACAAACTTGCCGAACCTTACGACTATGTATATCAGTTCACCTGCGATCTTGGCGTAAGATACACGACAAAGGCACCTAACAAGTACAATTATCTGAACCAGAGCGAACAGATGGTTAAAGAAAAAAAAGATGCCAAAATAGCTAAAAAACAGGCCAAAAAGCAGGCAAATAAAGAAAAAGCAGCTGCAAAAAAAGCTGAATCAGAACAAAAGAAAAAAGCAATTCAGGAACAAAAGCTTCGTGAAAAAGAAGCCAAGAATTCTGCTAAAGGAGAGCAATAATAATGAAAAATACAAATTTGATTTCAAAAGCAATTAAGATTGTTGCAGTTCCTCTCCTTCTTTGTGTTTTCTTCCTTACAGGCTGTACAAAACCTAACGTTCTCTACGGAACCTGGCAGGATTATGACGAAAACAAAATTGAATTCACCTTGGAAGGAACATTTTCGGCAAGTGTTTCAAATGCTGCCGGAAATGCAGTTGAAGAGCGAAGCGGAACTTATTATCTTCAGGACAACCTGATCATCTTCTATTTTGAAGGTGGCGGAAACTACAACTCTGCATGGGAAATAGACGGTGGAAACCTCTTCATAACCTGGGCAGACTCTGAAGGAAACGTCCTCGATGACACTTTGGAGCTATACAGAATAAAGATGGCCGAATAACCTAAGAATTGATTTGGTTCAAAGCAAGCTGGGCAACTTTTTGCTCAGCTTCTTTTTTTGAAAAACCGCTCTCAGGTCCGATAACCTTGTCTCCAAGATGAACGACGACGTTAAAAACCTTCTGATGTTCAGGGCCTGTGGTGCTCACAAGTTGATAGCGTGGACACATCTTTTTTTCCTTCTGAAACCACTCCTGAAGCAGCGTCTTGGAGTCTTTTTGCCCGTGATTTTTAAGAACTTCATTGATTCTGGAAACCATCAGAGAAAGAACAAATTTTTCCGTTTCCTTAAATCCCTGGTCAAGATACAGAGCCCCAATTATGGCTTCGACACAGTCAGCAAGGATGGCCTTTTTATCACGGCCGCCGCTTTTTTCTTCCCCATGTCCCAAGACAAGGCAATCCCTCACGCCGATTTCCAACGCTATCTGTGCAAGTGAAGGTTCTGAAACCACAACCGATTTTATCTGTGAAAGAACTCCTTCACTTTGATCTGGCAATTTTTCGTAAAGATAGGTCGCAACAATCATGTCCTGAACGGCATCGCCCAAAAACTCAAGTCTTTCGTTACAGGTTTCATGACCTGCACTAACCTTTCCCAATTCGTTCATCACCGATCGGTGATAAAAGGCCAGATTCAAAAGGCTTAAATTCTTAAATTTGATACCGAGCTTTCTCTGAAATTTATTCAACGCATCTTTACGAGAAACTGAAATCTCCGATTTTTTCTGCTCAAACATATTTACCTCAAAAAAAAAACACAGAATTACGTCAAAAAGTAATCCTGTGCTTCTTCAGTCATTATAATTTTCGTAAAAAATTAGCCGTTTTTCTGTGACTTGATGAATTCGTAAGCATCTCGAACTGTTTCAAATTCAGTAGCTTTGTCGTCCTGAATTTTTACGCTGAGTTCTTCTTCAATTGCATAAACCAATTCATAGATATCGAGGCTATCAGCACCCAAATCCTGTCTAAAAGAAGAATCCATTGTTACTTTAGATTCATCGATTTCCAATTTTTCTGCAATTACTTTCTGCATTTTTACGAACAATTCGTCCATTTTAGTTCTCCTTAACTGTCACTTTCTGGCGTAATAACCTGCTTACCACGGTAAAAGCCACATTTTGGGCATACGTGATGATACATGATTAAATTGCCGCAGTTTGCGCACTCAACCAAGTGGGGAGCTGTCAAACGCATGTTGATTCCCTGTCTTCGTCTTGTACGAGCTTTAGATGTTTTCGCTCTTGGTACTGCCATATATTTAACCTCTCAATATAATTTTTATTGTAACAAGAAGTATTATATATTTTTAATACCCAAGTGTCAACTCATTGTATCATATAGAAAAGTTTTGTCAATAGTTTTTACGACATTATTACACTTTTCGTCAGATTAACATTATTTTTTCTTAAACTTCTGATAAAGCCTTTCAGCAACAACCTCAGGTACCATCTTTGAAAGATCACCGCCAAATGATGCAAGTTCCTTGATGGCGCTTGATTTCAAGACGAAATACTTAGGTTCTGTCGGCAAAAACACGGTTTCTATTGATGAATCAAGGCTGCGGTTCATGATAGAAAGATCAAACTCATAGGAAAAATCAGTTACATTCCTGATACCTCGAACAAGAACCTTTGCGCCGAGCTGTTTTGCATAGTCAACGACAAGACCTTCCCAGACATGAACATGTACGTTATCGTATTTTTCGGTTATCAATTCCATCATTTCCAAACGTTCCTGGGCTGAAAAAAGCCCCTTCTTCTCAGAATTTTTGGAAATAACAACATGCACTTCATCAAAAATTTCACGAGAACGTTCAATGATGTTTAAGTGGCCGTAAGTGGGTGGATCAAAAGATCCTGCGAATACTGCTGAAATCATGTATATATAGTACATTGTTGATTTTTTAACGTCAACCTTTGCATATTGTTTGACGAAAGTTTGTTTGTAATATAGAATATTTATCAATGAAAGCTATGAAAAAAACATTATTTATAACATCAATTCTCATCCTGATGTTCTCTGCTTTTTCTTGCAAGAGCGCTCCTGCAACTACAGACGAATCAAACAAGGCACCATCAGAAGATCAAAAAGAACAGGAATATCAGCGTTCAATCGGAACTCTCGAGGCTGAGGAAGAAATCACTTACGATACTTTCGAAGCTGATAAGAAAGCTATATTCAAGACGATTTCGCTTCTCGATACAATCATCAAAGACAACGATTACAACAAATGGCTGCTTTTCATCACGCCACAGTCAAAGGCTTACTGGAGCAACACCAGAAACCTCGACAAGGCTTCTAAAAAACTGCCTATCAAGATTCCGCTGCCGAATCTTGAAGCTTACTTCAAATACGTATTCTGCCCTTCACGAGCAAACTCTCAGATTGACGAAATCCGATACATTTCATCAACTCAAGTTTCTGCCGTACACGTTGAGCAGGAGAAGAACATCATTAAGGACATAATCATCTATTCCCTTGTAAAGCAAAACGATAGATGGCTTGTAGAACTTGACAGAATCAACTAAAAAAAATAATCGAAATGCATTCAGCATATTGAATGTAAATAAAATATAATATAGAATGGAAATGGAATGTTTTTAGGAGGGATTAAGTGAAAAATCCAAAACTGATAGCTCTTTTGATGAGTGCACTTCTTTTAACCCCAATATTTGCACAGGAAAGACAGGAAACAACTGCAGAACAGGAATATTTGCAGGGAAACTGGGAAGACATGATCATTACGGAATTGACCGCCGCACCTGATCGTGAAAGCAAAGAAGATGCATTGAAAAGCATCGAAGGTGCCATTAACAATGGTCGAAATTCAAAAGAAATCGAAGCGGCCCTTTACTCACTTGCTGGAGAAGGAGTTTTCAAAGAATCAAGAATGAATGGTAGAATTTCCAACAACTACCCAGACATAAGATCTAAAGCTTGCGATTTGCTTGGACAGATTGGTGACGAATATTGCTGTAAAACTTTGACCAAGGTTGTTCTTTCAGATAACGAACCAATGGTAACATCTTCTGCAGTAAAAGCTTTGGGAAATGCAAACCTCGACAACTGTGATGAAGTTGTAACAACAATCGCATACACAGAAAAACGATTTGGAATCATGAACCCTACTGACAGTCTTGCAAATGACATTCTTGATGCTTACGAAAAGCTCGCACCAAATGTTAAAGACCGAAAAGATATGATTCGTTCAATTTCTGAAATTGCTTCAAACGAACGATACAAGAAAGCCGTTAGAGACAAGGCTCGAAGATTGCTTGCAGATTTGATTGCAATGTAATTTTCAATACTAAAATATTTTTACTTCAAGTGAAAGCCTCTAAAAATTAAGTTTTTTAGAGGTTTTCTTACATAAACTACTTTATAGAGATAAAAAAATGGAACCGATAATCTTAGCTTCATCTTCACAGAGAAGACAAGAAATTTTTACACAATTACAAATACCATATAGAGTTATTATGCCAGATATCGACGAGACACCACCGGAAGGAATGGATCTTGATAAGGTACCTGAATATCTTGCCAGCAAAAAAGTCGATGCTGTCGTAAGAAAATTTCCTTCAACACAGACAATTCCTTGGGTATTCGGTGCGGACACACTCGTTTTCAAAGGTGACAAATACTACGGAAAACCAGAAAACATCGATGAGGCACGAAAAATCTTGAAGGAGCTTTCCGGCGAAACACACACCGTAATCACATCGATTGCGCTTTTTAACGGAAAAAACTCATACCTTTCGACAAGAACATGCGTAAGCAAGGTTACCTTCGCAGAGCTTTCTGAAGAAGAACTCGAAGCCTATCTTGATACTGATGAATGGCATGGAGTTGCCGGAGCCTATAGAATTCAGGGCATGGCGCAGTGCTTCATCAAAAAAATTGAAGGTTCATATAGTTCGATTGTAGGGTTGCCTATTTTTGAATTTTATGACATATTAAAGGAACAAGGTTACACAATTCTGTAACTTTAAATAAAAGAAGTCAGAGGGCACTGTCAGTGCCGCTGATTTCCTAAATCTTCCTTTTGGAAGATAATCTTCCGACAAATTCCGCCTTTGGGCGTTGCAATTTGTACGAGAAATAGAGAATGGAGTAGAAATCCATAAATGCACTAAAAAATCAGTGCAGATTGTCATTTTCGGCAAATCCGAAAATCTGACGATTCGGCTTTCTACGGATGAAGGAGAAACTCAAATGGCAGTAGTAACCATGAAGAGTTTGCTTGAATCTGGAGTACACTTCGGTCACCAGGTTAAGCGATGGGATCCACGTATGAAGAAATATATCTTCGCTGAAAGAAACGGGATTCATATTATTGATTTGCAGAAAACAATGGCTTCTATCAAAGATGCATACGAAGCTGTAAGAAAAGTTACTGCAAGTGGCAAATCAGTTCTTTTTGTAGGAACAAAAAAACAGGCACAGCAGGCTATCGCTAAAGAAGCAGAACGCTGTGGAATGTACTATGTAAACAATCGCTGGCTTGGCGGTATGCTTACAAACTTTTCAACAATCAAAAAATCACTTTTAAGATTAAAGAAACTCGAAAAGCAGGAAGTTGATGGAACTTTCGCAAGCCTCACAAAGAAAGAAATTTCTAACCTCCAGAAGGAAAAGGCTAAGCTCGAAAAGAACCTCGGCGGAATCAAGGAAATGAAAGAACTTCCTGGAATCCTTTTCGTAATCGATACACACAAAGAAGCTATCGCTGTTGCTGAAGCTCGAAGAATGGGAATTCCGATCGTTGCAGTTGTTGATACAAACTGTAACCCAGAAGGAATCGACTACCCTATCCCAGGTAACGACGATGCTATCAGAGCCATCACATTGTTCACATCTATCATCGCTAATGCTGTTGTAGAAGCTAACAATGAAGAAGGACTCAAAATCATCGAAAATCTTCAGGATGACGATGAAGAAAACTTGTCTGACGCTTCTAACCGATCTGATGATGAAGAAATTGTTGATTACAGCAACTACGAACCAACAGAACAGAAAGAAGAAGATATCATTGCTGATGAATCAGAAAATGATGATCTCGTTGATGAAGACAAACTTTACAAATAATTTGGAGAAAAAATATGGATATTAAAGCCGCTGACGTAAAAGCTTTACGAGAGGCTACAGGTGCCGGAATGATGGAATGCAAAAAGGCACTCGTTGAATGTAATGGCGATGCAGATGCTGCAGCAAAACTTCTTAAAGAAAAGGGTCTTGCAGCTGTTGCAAAACGAGCTGAAAGAGCAACATCAGAAGGCCGAATTTTCATCAAGCAGGATGGAAATCGTGCTGTAATCGCTGAACTTACTTGCGAAACAGACTTTGTTGCAAACAACGCAGACTTTATCGCTGTTGGTGAAAAAATCTGCGAAACAGCTTTGGCAAAGAACTTTACATCACCAAACGAAGAACTTTCAGGACTTCTTTTGAACTTAGCTACAAAAATCCGTGAAAACATGACATTGCGCCGACTTGAAATCATCGAAGTTCCAAGTGACTGCGTATTTGCAAAATATGTTCACAGCGATGCTAAAACAGGTGTAATCGTTTTGGTTAAATCTGAACCAGCTACAAGCAACGACAAAATTGCAGAATTTGCTTATGACTGCTGCCTCCACATTGCAGCTTTCACACCTGCTTACACATCAAAATCTGACGTTCCACAGAAATACATCGACGAGCAGAAAGAAATTTTCAAGGCTCAGATGGATCAGGACGAAAAGATGGCTTCTAAACCAGAAAACGTAAAAGAAGGAATCCTTCAGGGCAAAGTTAAGAAACACCTTGCTGAAATCTGTTTTGAAGACCAGATGTTTGTAAAAGATGATAAAGTAACAGTTACAGCTAAGAAAGAACAGATCGCAAAAGAATGCGGATGCAAACTTTCTTTCGCAAAAATTGTATTCTATCAGCTTGGAGCATAATGTAATTTCTTAAAAAAAATCATGTCTTATCGAACAATATATGTTATATTTTAGGTATGGCATGATTTTTTTATGTAAAAAATCACCTAAAAGAAATTATCTAACAAAGGGGAATTTATGTCAGACGTTCAAAATCAGTGTGAAGAAAAAATGAATAAAACAATTTCTTCACTGAAAGATGAATACAATACAATCAGAACAGGACGTGCATCAGCAAGTCTTTTCGATAAACTCAGAGTGGATTACTACGGTGAAAAAACACCTCTTTCTCAGGTTGCAACCGTTTCAATTCCAGAAGCAAGAATGATCGTCATCCAGCCA
Source organism: Treponemataceae bacterium (assembly GCA_024697985.1). Taxonomy (GTDB): domain Bacteria; phylum Spirochaetota; class Spirochaetia; order Treponematales; family Treponemataceae; genus RGIG9060. Next base: position 7,806 of record JAILRX010000036.1, read on the forward strand.
TGGGACAAAAATTTGATTTCTGAAATTGAAAAAGCAATTTTGAAAGGCGACATGGGATTGAATCCATCAAATGATGGCAAGGTAATCCGAATTGCTATTCCACCGTTAACAGCAGACAGACGAAAGGAACTCGTAAAACAGGCCAAAACAATGGCTGAAAACAGCAGAGTTTCAATCCGAAACATCCGCCGAGATGGAAACGATTCTCTTAAAAAGCTGCAGAAAGACGGCGAATTGACAGAAGACGAATTGAAGTCAGAAGAAGATTCACTCCAGAAAGCAACAGACAAATTCATTTCTGAAATCGACAAAATCTTTGCCGAAAAAGAAAAAGAGATAATGGACTAATGACATTACTCGAAGAAATTTCCCAAAATCCAGTTCCGTCACATATTGCAATAATCATGGACGGAAATGGGCGTTGGGCAAAACAGAAAGGTTTACCTCGTACAAGCGGTCACAAAGAAGGTCTTGAAGTTGCAAAAAAGATCATCAAAGCAGCTGGTAAAATCGGAGTAAAATACATCACCCTTTATACGTTTTCTACGGAAAACTGGAAACGAACGGAAGAAGAAGTCGGCTACCTTATGAACTTGATAGCCACTCACCTCAGGGCCGAATTTGAGTTCTATAAAGAAAACCAGATTAAGGTTCAGCATATCGGGCACCTCGAAGGTTTACCACAAAAAGTTCAGGACACAATAAAAGAGACAATTGAAGACTGCAAGAATTTTTCTGGAATAACTGCAGTTTTAGCAATAAATTACGGCGGAAGGGATGAAATTCTCCGAGCCATAAAAAAATTAAACAAAGAACAGATTTCTGCACTTGATGAAAAAAACTTTTCTACAAATTTTGATTATCCGGAATTGCCGGACGTGGATTTGATGATAAGAACAGGTGGAGAAAAAAGACTCAGCAATTTCCTTCTTTGGCAAAATTCATACGCCGAAATGGAATTTGTAGATACACTTTGGCCAGACTACACTGAAGATGATTTTTACTCTTCTGTTCTGGATTTTCAAAAGCGAAACAGAAGGTTTGGCGGAGTATAATTTTTAAGGAACAAGTATTTATGAATATAAAAAAGCTTTTACCACGACTTGCAATTTTTTTCCTGGGAATTCCTGGAATTCTAGCTGTAGTTTATTTTAATCAGCTGCACAGCTTGATTCTTCATGTTGTGATTCTTTTTGCAGTAATCGCTTCATCACTGGAAATGCACAACCTTTTAAGTGCTAAAGGAAAAATGGCGCCAAAAGCATTGCTTACAATTCTAAGCTGTATTCCGACAATTGTTTCCTACCTTTCATTTTATCTGAATTATCACACGGAATGGATTTTTATTTCGTTCGTATTCTGTTCGATTTTGTGCTGCATCGTCGAAGTCATCTGGCCGGTAAACAAGGGAGAAAACAGTTTTGAATCTTCTATTCATGCAATCAGTTCTGATATCTTTTTGCTTTCATACTGTTCGCTTCTGCCAGTATTCATTTCACTTTTAAGCTGCTTCCACTACTCTACAGCATATATTTCAACATACTTCATCCTCGTATTCAGCTGTGATTCATTTGCATGGCTTTTCGGAATGCTTTTTGGAAAAAACAACCGAGGAATCATCAAGGTAAGTCCGAACAAAAGTGTTGCAGGCTTTATCGGTGGAATCGTATGTACCACAGGAATGGCAGTTTTCTGCAAGTATATTTTTGCAGAAGCTTTTGCTGAAGTTCCATACTGGGGAATGATTCTTATGGGATTCGGCTCATCAATTCTTGCAATCGGCGGAGACTTGGTTGAATCCTTAATCAAACGAAGCGCAAACATAAAAGACTCTGGAAAAATCATTTTGGGAAGAGGCGGAATGCTCGACTCAATCGACTCGCTTCTTTTCGTCATTCCTTTCTTTTACGCAATAATCAGAATTTTCATAGCTAAATCCTGATAAGATTGGAGCTGAAAATGAAAAAAGTAATTGTTCTTGGCTGTTCCGGATCAATCGGAAAAAGCACGATATCAATTTTAAAAGAATTTTCAGACCGCTTTCAGGTTGTAGGCCTACAGGCCAACACTGATGAAGATTTTTTGATAAATGCCGCAAAAGACTTTAATTGCAAACGAAATTGCCTTACAGGTAAAAATCTTTCAGAATGCAAAAATCCTGAAACAGTTAACTACGTAAATTTTTACGGTAAAGAATCCTTAAAAGAATTCATTCAATATTCCGGCGCCGACATTGTCGTTAACGGCATTGCAGGCAGCAGCGGTCTTATGTCATCAGTCTATACACTTGAAAAAGGAATCAATCTTGCACTTGCAAACAAAGAAACGATGGTAATGGCCGGAAAAATCGTCAGAAAAATCGCAAAAGAGCATGATGCAAAAATCCTTCCTGTTGATTCCGAACACAGCGCAATTTTCAGTCTGCTTGAAAAATGCCGTGTATGCGACACTGATGTCGATTCAGCAGAAAACCTGATAATAACGGCCAGCGGCGGACCTTTCAGAAACTACTCAAAAGAAGAACTGGAAAATGTCACGCTCGAAAAGGCCCTTTCACATCCGACCTGGAATATGGGTCCTAAAATCACGATAGACTCTTCTACCCTTGCTAACAAGGGACTTGAAGTAATCGAAGCCTACATGCTGTTTGATTTTGATGTGGACCACATCAAGGTAACGGTTCATCCGCAGAGCCTCGTCCACTCAATGGTTCAGACAAAAGACGGCCAGATTTATGCGCAGATTTCAAAGCCGGACATGCGTCACCCGATTCTGATGGCACTTACACATCCAGAATGCCTTTCAAATTCGCTTGAAAAAGTTGATTTGACAAAGCTTATCGAAATGCAGTTCATGCCGCCAAGGCTAGATGTTTTCCCGATGCTCCAGCTTGCCTACGATTCACTAAGGAATGGCGGAAGCTCAACCATCGTTTTCAATGCAGCAAACGAAGTTGCCGTAGAGCTTTTTAGACAACAGAAAATCAAATATACACATATTTCAAAAATAGTCGAAGAAACCTTGGCTTTCGACTGGTCAAAAGAATGCACTACGATTGATGAAGTTCTTGAAATTGATGCGGATTCTAGGAAAAAGGCCTATAAAATCGCTGAAAAATACGAAAAAATTTTCGGAGAGAATAATCAATGACAATAATTTATGGATTACTCGGACTTGATTTATTGGTTATCATCCATGAATTCGGGCATTTTTTGGTTGCAAAATGGTGCGGCGTAATTGTCGAAAGTTTTTCGGTCGGAATGGGACCTGTTCTCCTTCATAAAACAATCAAAGGCACCGATTTCAGGTTAAGCCTTATCCCACTGGGCGGTTATTGCGGCTTAAAAGGTCAGGAAGATTTTCAGATTGCACTGAACGAAAAAGCTGAGCAAATCAAAGGTGAACCAGGTTCTTTTTACTCGATTCATCCATTAAAACGCGTTTTGATTGCCTTTGCAGGTCCTTTTTTCAATTTCCTGTTTGCAGTAATTGCATGCATAATAATCGCAATGATCGGCTATTCATACTACACAAGTTCAAACAAAATCATCCTTGCTTCAGAAATCTATCCTGAAATCCATTCGGTAGCACAGGAAAGCGGCCTTAAAACCGGTGATAAAATCATCGCAATCGACGGAAAGGAAACACCATATTTTACAGACATCTATGAAATCATCGCAGTAAACGCACAGAAGGAACTCACATTCACGGTCGAGCGAACTGATGATAAAAATAACACGGAAACCTTCGATCTTAAAATTACACCTGATTTGAACAAGGAAACTGGAGGCGGAGTCATAGGAATTACGACCTGGACTGACACGCTGATAGACGAGGTTCTGGAAGATACGCCGGCATGGAAAGCAGGCTTACAGGCTGGAGACCTCATTACAAAAGTTAACGGCATCGATGTTAACAACACGGCAGAATATAGAAAAATCGCAAAAGACAAGGATTCTTTCGAAATTTCTGTAATGCGCGATGGAAAAGAAATTGATATCGGAACCATAGCGCCTTCTGTTGATGAAAAAGGCAACAAACTTATCGGGATAGTTTTTCACGCCCAAAAAGTTGATGCCAAAACCTACAGCTTTTTTCCAGCAATCTGGCAGGGCACAAAGGAAGCTTTTAGAAATATCGAGCTAACCTTCAAGGGCATAAAGCTGCTTTTCAAGGGAATCGACATAACAAAAGCTGTCTCAGGACCTTTGCGAATCACGGTCATGCTCGGAGACAGCGCCAAGGACGGTTTTGCAGCAGGTTTTAAGGAAGGAGTCGTGACAGTACTTCAATTCCTTTCTGTTATCAGCATTTCGCTTTTTATAATGAACCTGCTCCCAATTCCAATTCTCGACGGAGGACTGATTCTTTTTGCCCTTATCGAAGCAATTTTTAAAAAGCAGATTTCACCAAAAATCCAATACTATGTTCAATTTGTTGGAATTGCGATATTATTAGTATTGTTTGCAGTCGCACTTTTTGGTGACATTTCATATTTAATAGACAAATTCAAACATTAACCAAACGGAGTCGTACATGAAATTCAAAAAACTTATTCTTGCATCAATATTTTTCGTTACAGGAGCACTTCTTTTTGCTCAGGTTCAGCTTTCGCATCAGCCTCATCAGACCAAAATTGAATGCATGGAATTTTATGGCGAAGATTTTTTCACAGGAAGTGATGACGGTTTCATCGTAAAATGGCTTTCTGACGGCAACGGAGAACACTTTCAGGTTTCAGATATGAAAATAAAGATGATGGCAATTCATCCGAACGGATACGAAATTGCCATTTACGAAACTGATGAATTTGCCATCCACAGAATTTCAGTATGGAACTGGAAGACAAAGACCCGAAAATTTGCTAAAAGATTTACAGACTCAATCACTTGCCTTTCTTACACCGCAAAAGGCACCTACCTGATGGCAGGTACAACCAGCGTAGACGGTCTTCTTTTTCTTGACGTAAACAAGGGAACTCCACTTTCTGTGCTTCAGACGAACACAGGAATCGTAGAACTGGCTAAAACCGGAAAAAAAGAATCTACGATGGTCACATACGAAGAACAGGGAAAATTAAAATACTATTCAATGACTGACGGCAACATGATCCGTGAATTCAAATGCGAAAATCAACTTGAAAATCCAGTTTTCGTTCACAACAGCCGTTTTTTAATCGGAGCAAAATCCAACAAAATCTATATAGTTGATGCAACAGACGGTCTTACAAAACAGATTCATGAATCAGACAAGCCTACAATTCTTTGCGCAAACGACGATGAACTTTACTACAGCGAAAACAACAGTGAAAATTACAGTCTTTCCCTAAAAAAACTTGAACTCAACAAGGGAGAAAACAGATTTTCTTCAACTCTGATTAAAAACTTCGATTTCGGTTCGACACAGACAATTTCCAAAGCAATCGTTTTGAGCAACATCGCTTATTTTGGAACTGCTATGGGAGATATTTTTTCAATGGGAATTGAGCCGACAGAAGATACAGTTTCCGCCCTCAGATACACAGATCTCCCTGACTTTAAGATTACAGACATTGAAATTATCGAAAATGATTATTTTATCGCCGTAAACGGTAAAATCCTTTCAGGAACCATCATGAATCAGGCTCTGATTAAAATCTGTGAAAGCGACAATCAGAACATCACATCAACTCCAGAAAAGGATTTGATTTTGTGGACAAAGGGCGCCGGCGCTGAAATCTGCATCCTCAAAAAAACAGAAACAGGCTACGAAGAAACATACCAGACAATCTACACACCAACCATGCCTATCAATTCCCTTTCTGTATGGGGAGATAAGATTTTGATTGTCGAAGGAAATTCCAACGTAATTGTACACGATATTGTAAGCAGCACGACAAACCAGATTTACAGCGGAACAGGACTTCAGGACGCAGTTCTTGTAGACGGAAATATGATTTATGTTGCAAAAACAAGGGTTACAAATCCAAACTCTGCACTCATCAGCATCAACATGACCACCAAAGAAACCGTTCCGATTTCAATCAACGGCGAGATCATGTTCTCACTTACAAAAAAGACGCCTACATCAAAGATAATTTACGGTATAAGCAATGAAATCAGGGAAGGCAAAAAACTTACCAAAATTTTCAGCTACAGTACCGAAACAAGCAAATATGAAACGAAAATTCAGTGGGGAGACGAAGATTCAAGTGCCTTCCTCAGTTTTATTAACGGCCTGATGTTCACAAATATCGGAAAATCAAGCACCATTGCCCTTGATCTGAGCAACAAGAAAAAAAGCCAGCTTAAGAGGTCAGCTTCACTTCCTGAAAAAATTTCAGGCAACAAGCTCTACCTTGCAACTTTGAACCAAGACGGAAGCATTACCTGGTACAATACCGGAAGTTACAACCGAATTGAAACCTGGTATTACACAAACGACGGTTACATTCAGGTTCGATAAACTGTCTGAGAAGGAAAAATTTATTTGTCTGTCTTTGCGGCATTTTCGAATTTTGTGATGTTCGAAAAGTAAAGAAGATTGATGGTTCCGATAGGACCGTTTCGCTGCTTGGCAAGGATAAGTTCAGTATCAATTCCGTTTTCGGTCTTTTCTGCAAGCCTTTCACGATGAAGGAACATAACGACGTCAGCATCCTGTTCGATGCTGCCTGAATCTCGCAACTCGGCCAAAGAAGGTGCCTTACCTTCACTGGATCGGGCAACCTGTGAGAGCGCTACAATCGGTATGTTAAGTTCTCGGGCAAGACTCTTCAAAGAACGTGAGGCTTCAGAAACTCGCTCATAATCTTTTTGTCCTGGAGAACCCGCAATCAAACCGATATAGTCGACGAACATAATTTTAATGTCATACTGTTCTTTAAGACGTCGAGCTACTGCCTTCAAATCAAGCATTTTCATGTTAGGAGCGTCAACGATGTAAAGAGGCGCTTCGTAAAGTTTTCCGGCTGCTTCCTGGAGCTTCATAAAGTCAGAACTTCGCAAAAATCCGGTTCGCAATGCCTGAGCATCAACTCGGGAAATCTGAGCTAAAAGACGCTGCATGATCTGAGTGTCGGCCATTTCCAAAGAAAAAAAGGCAGCAGAAATGTTTTTTTCAACTACAATGTGCTGCAGCATCGAAAGAGCCATCGCCGTCTTACCGATAGAAGGTCGGGCTCCCAATATAATCATTTCAGAATTCTGAAATCCTGATGTCAACTGGTCAAGTTCAGTAAAGCCTGAAGGAATACCTGTTACGGCGGATTTCCTTTCGTAAAGCTTATAGATATTGTCGATTGCTTCATTTACAAGCTGATCCGGAGTCTTAAAAGACTGTCTTGAAGAAATATCGGTCAGCTGGAAAATATTTTTCTGTGCATCTTCCAAAACTTCTGCATAAGGCTTTGTTTCATCATGGGCGTACATAACAAGGTTAGATGCTGTAGAAATCAAATCCCTTCGGATAGCCTGATCCAAAACAAGCTGGGCATAGTATTCTACGTTCGCACTTGTAGGAACCTTATTCGTCAGGTCTGCAATATAAGATGCACCGCCACTGGATTCAAGTTCGCCACGCTCAGAAAGAAGTTCTGTAAGCGAAATCAAGTCGCCGCGTACACCACGATTGGAAAGTTCCAGAATGGCACTATAAATTTTTTGATTTTGTAATGAATAGAATTTTTCGGGAGTGAGGTACTTTTGGACAGTACCTACTGAGTCCCACTCAAGTAATAAGGCACCTAATACTGCCTGTTCAGCTTCAAGATTATTTGGTGGTACCTTATCTTTGAGTGGTGTCATAGCTTTTACCTACAGAAATTATTCTGCATCCTTTTCTGCTTTTTCAGCTTCTGGAGCGTCCTGTGGAGCAACTTCTACTTCAATTTCAGCAAAGGCAGCTTCGTACAATCGTACAGTTACAGTATATTTACCTGTATTTTTGATTGTAAGACCTGGTACTTCAATTCTCTTTCTTTCGATTTCATATCCCTGAGAAAGCAGGTAGTCTGCGATTGTCTGGTTTGTAACGGCACCAAAAAGTTTTCCGTTAGATCCAGCAGGCATATTCAATTTGATTTTGAGATTTGTAAGTTTTTCTTTGAGTGATGCAGCTTCCTGTCGTTTCAAAGCTTTTTTAGCTTCGATTTCTTCTTTTCGTGATTCGAAATAAGCTACAGTTCGGTCGTTGTATGGCAAAGCCAAGTTTCGTGGGTAAAGATAGTTTCTAGCATATCCTCTAGCAACGTCTTTTACATCCCCTTCTTCACCGAGATATTTAACATCGGCATTCAAAATTACTTTCATTTTCAAGCTCCTATTGAAATTTTGAACAGACGTCACCAGGAGTTGGATCGTCTGTCCATATTTATTTTGCTGAACTAAGTTCAGCCACATTAAGTGTTGTTTTATTCAGTTACGAATGGCAACAAACAGATAGCTCTAGCTCGTTTGATTTCAAGAGCAAGTTTTCTCTGATGTTTAGCACATGTACCTGTCATACGGCGAGGAAGAATCTTTCCTCTTTCTGTTGTAAATCTTTTAAGTGTATCAACATCTTTGTAGTCGATCTTTGCTTTGTTAGCGCAGAATCGGCAAACCTTTTTTCTCTGGAAGAAAGGCTTGTTCTTAGAACGAGGTGCTTTATCGTCAGCATCTCCTCTCATAGAAGCGTCCATCTGTGAATCCATAGCAGATTCCATATCTTTCATCATTTCGTCAGACATATTATTCTCCTGATATTAAAAATTAAAATGGAATATCTTCAGGGAATGAAGAATCGTTATAAGAAGAACCCGGGTCATACTGTTCGCCAGAATTATCTTTTCGTGCAGAAAAAGAATTATTCGAATAGTTCTGATTGGACCCCTGATAATTACCTGATCCACTGTTAGATGAACCATAATTGCCTGAACCAGAACCAGTTCCGTTTCCGCCCAAGAGCTGAATGTCGTTAGCAACGATATATACTCTACTGTGGCTTTGTCCGTCTTTTTCCCAACGATCCTGTCGAAGTTCACCACAGATTCCTACCTGTTTTCCCTTCAAAAGATATTGCTTTAAGCTTTCAGCAGATTTTCCGAACAAGTTGATGTCAAAAAAACTTACTTCATCAACCCACTGATCACCATTCTTTCGGCGGCGATTTACTGCAATTGAAAAGTTTGAAATTGCCATTCCTCCCGGAGTGTATTTTAAATCTGCATCCCGAGTCAAACGACCAATAATATTAACGCTATTCAAATCTGCCATAATCGTCTCCTTTTTGTAATTTGTAATTGATTTTTTTAGTTTATTCTTCTACACGAACAAACAAGAATTTCAACAAGTTGTCGATAAGCTTGAACTGTGTGTCCATTTCAACAATTTTTGCAGGATTTGCATTGATGTTGAGAAGAAGGAATTTACCTTTGTTCTGCTTTTTTACTGTGTAAGTAAGATCACGATCACCGTATGGTTCTTCGCTTACGATTTCTGTTCCGAACTGAGCCAAAACTTTTTTAGTTTCTTCAAGTCCAGACTTGTACTTATCTTCATCAAGTGGGAAGATAGTCATTAATTCATATTTTCTCATTCTGAGACTCCTTATGGATTTATAGGAACATCATACGATGTCCCAAGGGGTTATTTTAGAATACTAAAAATGGCATTTTAAGTCAAGGTTGTATAAATATTTACATTTATTTAAAAACAATTATAATTATTTATGAGGTAAGAAAATATGCGAATCACAGGTGGGGTTTTAAAAGGCCGGAGCATCAAATGTCCGGACGGTGTAATCAGACCGGCAATGGACAAAATGAAAGAATCAGTTTTCTCTATTTTGCAGGATATAACAGACAAGTCGTTCCTGGATTTATTTTCCGGTTCAGGATCTATTGCACTCGAAGCTTCCTCCAGAGGCGCAAATCCGGTTTCCCTGGTTGAAAAAGACAAAATCAAAATCAACACGGTCCTCAACAACGTTTCGATAGCACCAAACAGAATCAACTGCCACTTCATGAGCGTAGAACTTTTCATCAAACGAAACAAAGAACAGTTTGACTACATTTTCTGTGATCCGCCTTTCCCGTACAATTTCCATCAGGATCTGGTCGGAATGTGCTTCAGATACAATGCCCTGAAAGAAAACGGTATTCTGATGATTCACCACCCTGCCGAAAAAAAATTAGACGAGCATGTTGAAGGTCTCGTGCGCTTTGACCAGAGAATTTTTGGAAGGTCCATAGTTGATTTTTATAAAATTGAGAAATTTGATTAAATTACTTGACCTTTTTAAATATTAATGAGAAAATTTATGTGGTAGCATTATGAATGATGATGTTAAAAAGAAAATGGATAAAGTAATCGGAGACGGAGCCTTTATCAGGCTTACCGATAATTCCTCTTCAAATTTAACAGCAGAACAAAAAGTAATTCTAAACCGCAAAGGTAATGAGTTGTTCAATGAGGGCAAAATAAATGAGGCCCGAAAACTTTTCATTACAACTGGATATTCAGATGGTCTTACAAGATGCGGCGATGTAGAAGCAAAACAAAACCGCGAACTTGAAGCATTAAAGCTTTACTGGTTGGCCCACAACAAGCGAAAATCTGAACCGTTAATCGATAAAATATCAACTTTGATATCTTTATTACTAAAAGAAGAGGAATAATATGAGTGATTGTGCCCCAAATGATAAGAATCTCGCCCAGGATTCAAATGAATTTATGCCTGAAAATGAACTTCCTATAGAAATCAATGAGGAAGACTCAAAAAATTCCCAGATAACAGAACTTTCTAAAACAGGATATTTTCTCTTAAAAGAGAATCGTATAGAAGAATCAAAAGAAGCTTTTAATAAGATTCTTGAAATCGAAGAAAACAACAACTACGCTTTAGTTGGTCTCGGCGATCTTGAACGAAAACAGAACAATTTCAACGAAGCCATCAAGTATTACAAGCAGTGCCTTACATATCATGCCGGAAATAATTATGCGCTTTTTGGTCTTGCTGACTGTTACAAAGCTCTCAATCAGTTCCACAGCGCAATTGAAATCTGGGAACAGTATCTGGTTCACGATGACAAGAACATCACTGTTTTGACACGTGTTGCAGACGCTTACCGAAAAATCAAGGATTTCAAAAAGTCAAAGCAGCTCTATCTTAGAGTTTTAGATATGGAAGAGAACAATACATACGCTTTGATCGGACTTGGACATTTGAACTATGACTTCAAGGAATACCGTGAAGCCTTGTATTATTGGACAAGGATGCTCAACCTCAACCCAGAACAGGTTGATATCAGAGTTTTGACATCTATCGGTAACTGCCACAGAAAACTCAGAACTTTTGACAAGGGTGTTCCATTTTTTGAGAAGGCTCTTGAAATGGATCCTAAAAACTTCTATGCCCTTTTCGGACTTGCAGACTGCTACAGAGGAATGAACCAGCAGTACCGTTCAATCGAATATTGGAACAGAATTCTTGAAATAGATCCTAAAAACAAGGTTATCCTTACACGTGCTGGCGACGCATACAGAAGCACAGGAAACTATGAAAAGGCTACAGAATACTACAACAAGGCATTGAATATTGAGTTTGATATTTATGCAGTTTTGGGACTTGCCCTTATCAGCAAAAACCAGGGTCGTTACGAGGAAGCAATTGCAAGCCTCACACGATTGAAGCAGTCAGATCCACGAAATTACAGATTCTATCTTGATCTGGCAGACTGCTACCTTAAACTTGGCGACAAAAATAAGGCTATCGAGACACTGCAGGAATTTCAGAAGTTTGGCATTAAAAACCAGGCAATCAATGATGTTCTTGAAAGCATCAAATAGTTAACGGAAAATGCAGAAAATCCCTATCGTTTCGCTTAATTGCGATGAGCTCACCGAAAAACTTGAATTGAAACAGAAATTCAGGGCAAAACAGATTTTCAAATGGATTTCTGAAGGCGTAACCTCATTCGATCAGATGACAAACCTTTCTTTGGACTTGCGCTCTGAACTGAATGAAAAAGCAACTCTAAGAAGTTCTACTATCAGCAAAAAGCTCGTTGATCCTGACGGAACGGTAAAACTCCAGATTACATTAAGTGACGAATCCTGCATCGAATGTGTACTTCTTCTCGACAAAAAAGGACGAAAAACAGCGTGCGTTTCCTGTCAGGTAGGTTGTGCAATGAAGTGCGCATTCTGCAAAACTGGAACCCTTGGATTCAAACGTAATCTTGAAGCATACGAAATCATCGAACAGTTCCTGTTTCTAGAAAAAGAATGTGGAAAACTGGACAACATCGTCTTTATGGGCATGGGTGAACCGATGCTCAACCTGACTGAAATCCGAAAAGCAATCGCAATTCTTGCTGATGAAAACGGAAGGAACCTATCAACACGAAGAATTACCCTTTCGACCTGTGGAATCATCAAGGGAATCTATGACCTGGCTGATAACGGACCTAAAATCAGGCTTGCAGTTTCACTTACAACTGCAAATCCTGAACTACGCGAAGAACTTATGCCTGTTGCAAAGACAAACCCGCTGCCGGAATTAAAGAAAGCCATTCAGTATTTTGTCAAAACGACGGGAAAACGATGTACTTTGGAAGCAGCCTTAATAGGCGGTGTGAACACTGACAAAAAATCAGCGGAAAACATGATCAATTTTGCAAGAAACATGGATGTAATGATAAATCTCATTCCGTGGAATCCTGTAAGCGAGCTGGATTTTACAGAGCCTACAAAATCAGAATGCGACAATTTTTACCGGGAATTGGAAAGAGCCGGATTGAATATCACCTTCCGAGCCCGCAAAGGAAAGAAAATCGGTGGAGCATGCGGGCAGCTGGGCAAGGTAAACTAATTATTCATCAGTTTTTTTAGTTTTGGAACCTGAAATAAACTTGTCTTTCGCAATGAAAATATCGTAAATCAAGAAAACAATCACGCCAAACGTAATCGAAAGGTCGGCGACATTCAGAATTCCAGTTCTGAGCTTGCCGATTCCAAAATTCATAAAATCAATTACGCTGAAATCGTTAAAAATCCTGTCTACGAGATTTCCAAGTCCACCTGCAATGATCGTAGTGAACATTATGCAGCGATGGATGTTCTTTTCCTTGAAAATGCACCAGACAAGACCTGCAAGGCAGACTAAAACCGGCAGAACTATCAGCAGAATATACTTAAGTACAATCGGAAAATTTGCGCCCATGCTCAAAAAAGCACCTGTGTTCTGTGCGTAAACAAAAACTACAAGGTTTTTAAGATAAGAATGGACGCCGGTTCCCTTAAGATAAGTTGTTGCAAGTATTTTTGTGATTCTATCAAGACCAAAGTTGATGGCAAAACTTAACACACCTGCAATAATGATATTTCTGCGGTTTTTATCAAGAGACATAATTAATATTCGCCTTTTTTATTAATATTTTTTTTCTGTGTAGCCAATCCAGCCTTCATCGTAAACAAGTTCTTTTTCAAGACCTTCGAGCCGGAAATAATAGCTTTTTGAAAGACTGCCTGAAATCAGTTTTACCTTGGCAGTATTTTCTTCTTTATCAATTTTTACAGAACATTCGGTATCTTTATCAGCAAAGGTTCGGAACATATCATCAATGTCTTTTTTGCTGATTTCAATAGCCATAAGTCCGCAATTGAACATGTTTGTTTTGAAAATTCTAGCGAAGTTCGAAGCAACAACAACGTTAATGCCGTTTACTTCCAAAGCCCAGATAGCATGCTCACGTGAAGAACCGCAGCCAAAATTTTCTCGGGTAATGATTACACCCTTTCCTGGAATATCTGTTTTTGGATTAAAACCATCAAGTTTTAAATCTTCAAGCAAATATGGTTTAAGCGCAGCTTTAGAATCTTCCGTCAGATATTTTGCGCTTATGATTTCGTCCGTATTGATGTCAGAACGATCCAAAAAAAGAACTTTTCCACCAAAAGTTTTCATTTTAAAATTCCTCTTCATTCAAATAAAGTGATGAATTAGTTATATATCCAGCTATTGCAGACGCAGCAGCTGTTGCAGGGCTCATCAGATGAACCATACCGCCTTTTCCCATTCTACCATTAAAATTTCGATTAGTGGTAGAAGCACAAACTTCATTTTCTGCCAGAACGCCGTTGCTCATTCCAAGGCAGGCGCCACAGGTAGGATTCGTAACACAAAATCCAGCATCAATGAACGTCTGAATCAAACCTTCCTGAAGCGCATCAGAATAAACCTTGAAAGTTGCAGGAGAAAGGATTGCACGTACATCAGGCGAAACCTTTTTGCCCTTCACTACCTTTGCTGCAACACGCAGGTCTTCAATTCGGCCGTTTGTGCATGAGCCGATGTAAACCTGATCAATTTTAGTTCCTTCCATTTCGGAAACAGTTTTTACGCAATCCGGCTTATAATTAAAAGTAACCATCGGAGAAAGATTTGACAAGTCAAATGTCAAAACCTTTTCGTATTCACAGTCCGAGTCACTGTTCCATTTAGAAAAATCTTTCAAAGCTTCTTCTTTTGAAGCATATTCGTCCTTTATGAATGGCCACAAATATTCGACTGTCGTCATGTCAGGAAGGCAAATTCCGCTTGTAGCGCCTGCTTCAACTGCCATATTGCAGATTGTAAGTCGGCTTTCCATAGAAAAGGAATCTACGATTGGACCGGAAAATTCGATTACCCTGTTTGTCGCGCCGTTTACGCCCAGTTTCGAAATCACATAAAGGATTACGTCCTTGGCAAAAACGCCTTTTTTCAAATTTCCTGTAAGCTCAATTTTTATGGTTTCAGGTTTCTTGAACGCACAGATTCCCTTGTGGATACCGACTTCAAGATCGGTCGTTCCAACACCGCAGCCAAACGCTCCGAAAGCACCGTATGTGCAGGTGTGGCTGTCGCCCATTATTACGGTAAACCCCGGACGGACAAAGCCCTTTTCAGGAAAAATTGCGTGGCAGACACCGTTTCGTCCGATGTCGAAAAATTCGATTTTCTTTTCGCGGGCCCAATCCCGGAGGATTTTACCCTGATTTGCTGTTTTACTGTCCTTTGCCGGTGTTACATGGTCGATAACAGCCTTGATTTTTGTATTGTCAAAAACAGAATCCAAATTCCGTTCCTTCAAATCAAGTATTGCAAAGGGAGTCGTAATTTCATGACAAAAAACTCTGTCCAACTTCAAAACGAAGGTATTTTCGAACGGTTCATCAACAAGGTGAGAATCAAAAATTTTTTGAACAAGAGTTTTACCCATAAAAAACCTTTATTCAGAGCGGCAAACTAAATTGCATTCAAAAAGTTTTTCAAGAATCAGATTTACTATCTGTTCCGGATTATAAAGGGACGTATCGATAATCAGATCGGCAAACTGATAATCGTTGTTGTCAATCTGGTATAATTTCATGTAGCGTTTTGAGTCCTCGCTGTCGCGCATCGAGGTAAAATCCATGATTTCCTGCAAGTCGCCGCCTTCACGGTTCAAGATTCGTTTTGCACGAACCTCATCTGAAGCATAAAGATAGACTTTTAGATCTGCTTCCTTAAGCATCCAGATGGCAAGCCGGCTTCCAAGTACGCAGGAATCCTTTCGTGCAAGCTCTACCTGTCTTGTATCAACTGTAACGTCATAGCTGTCATCAGTCTTGGCATTTTCAATAATCTGAGCAAGCGAAACGCCTGTTTCCTGAGCCAAAGTCCTGAAA
>JAILRX010000146.1 GCA_024697985.1 Treponemataceae bacterium
GGGAATTCAGTCGTCTTGCTTTCAAACCACCAGGCGTACATCTGCATTCTGGAATCCGTTCTGATAGGATTTCCTTCGTAATCCTTTCCAAAGTCATTCGGTGCTGAAAAAATCCCTGTGGCCCACTTTTTTTCAAGGCTTTCAAAACGGTTGGAATCGATAAGAGCCTTGTTTTCAAAGGTGCTTCCCTTTATGTGTGTCTGATTCTCGCAGTAGCCTAAATCAAGGCCTGCCATAAAAACCGTGCTGCATCCTAAAAAGCGTGCAAAATCCCAGGCTGCGGTCGCAACTGAGCCTCCTGAACCAAGTTTTCCATAAGAAGCTTCTTTCTCAATGATTCTGGCAAGCGGATATTGCGAATCACACAGAAAAATATTTTTCCATTTGTGGTTGAAAACAGAATGATGTACCGAAGATTCGCTTATCAAAACCGTGTCTTCTGTTCTAGCGAAGTCCAGGTGACGGCTGTTCCAGTACTGACTGTCCATCAGAATCGTAAAATCCGGATTGATGAGAGCTTTTAAGGCCTGTTTCAAAGCTGTGTCCACGCAGATTACAAGGCATTTTTCCTGAATTTTTTTAAGGTGAGGAATTATCTTGGAAAGAGAAGGCCCTGCTGCAAGAACGATGGCGTTCTGACCTTTAAATGCATCTTTTAAGTTCTCGACTCCACAAAGATGATTTGTCGTTTCAAAATTTTTGAACAGGTTTCTGCACCACAATTTACCGAATTTTTTTAGCGTATTTTGATTTATCTTGATTTTTTCCTTGTTTCGTTCCAAAAGTTCTTCAAGCTGAGTGAAGTAAAGCTGATTGTGCATTATTTGTGTCGGATTTTTAATAAGATTGTATTTTTCAATTCTCTGACTTTCAAAAAATCCGATTATTTCTTCAAAACTCAACCCAAAAAGAAGGACAAGCCTTTTGTGTGAAAAAAGGTCAGTCAGGTCCGTGGTTAAAAAGGGCAAAAAGGCAAACGGCAGGTCACTTTCAATGATGACAAGAAGCTTGTCCGGATTGTTTCTTGTAAATTCGAGTGCGTTGTAGCCAAGTCCGTATGAAAAAAACAGGGTCGTATCAAACTGTGTGCATTTTTCGTTTTGGGCAATCGAAAGGCTTTCTCTTTTAACGTTATAAAGCGAATGCATTGCTTTTTTTTGATAGGTTGCCGTAAGTTCACCGTTTTTTGATTCGACAAATTCCAGTTCTTTTGCCGCATTTTCAGCAGCTTTTAAGGCTGTCTTTGAATCAATCAATTGGGCAAGGGAAGGGAAACGGCTTTCAAACATCCGATAATTTTTGGAAAAACAATCTTTTGTGCTTTTGTCATTCAAGGAAAAGTTCAATTGTCATTCCTTTTTTGATTGGAGTTCCTGCCGGAGGATTTTGTCTTATAACCCATCCTGAACCTTCAATTACAAGGTTGATGTCATTTCTTTCCAAAAGCGGCATGAGTGCCTTTGTGGAAAGTCCCGTAAAGTCAGGTACGGTTTCGTTTAGTTCAAGTTCTTTTTCTCTCGAAATTTCAATTACACCCGGATGGTCGTAAGACTGAGCGTTCTTTCGTGAGATTCCCAACTGATCAATTATCGTGTCTGCGGCTTCACCGATGACAGGTGCTACGATTCGGCCCGCATAATTTTCGCCTTTTGCCTTTGTAATTACGATGTAAAGGATGATCTGCGGATCTTCAACAGGGAAAATTGCAAGACAGTTTGAGACAAAGTCGTTTTTGCTGTAACCGCCGTTTTTTTCATCGAGCATCTGGGCGGTTCCTGTTTTAACACCGATTGAAATGTCCGGGAGCAAGGCCCTGGTTCCAGTTCCTCGTTTTGCGGTAACTTCCATGCAGCTGAGGATATAATCTGCCGTGTAAGCAGAAATTACAGGAGGAAGCTTTTCTACCTGATGCTGATATATTGTTTTTCCGGTCTTGTCGTTGATATGAGAAATAAGCGTGAGTTTTACAGGTGATCCCTGATTCGTAAAGGCAGTTGCGGCCTGTACCATCTGAAGGGCAGAAACACTGATTTCCTGTCCGATAGAGATTGTCGGCTTGGATCTTGCTGACCAAAGACGGCTCGAAGTATCCTTGAGGGATCCTTTCGTTTCACCCGGAAGCTCAATGCCGGTTTTTGTTCCGAATCCAAAAGATTTGATCCTTCTTAAAAACTCTTCCGTTTCAATTTTTTCGCTCATCTGAGCAAGTACGTCGTTACATGAATATTGGAGGGCTCCCTGCGCTGTCAATGTTCCGTGATGGTCGAGACAGGAAATTTTTACGCGTTCACCATTCTTTGACCTGATGTCAAAGATTCCATCGCAGACAAAAGTATCTCCAGGTCTTACCGCTCCTGAATCGATAAAGCTTGCTACACTGAAAAGCTTGAAAACTGAACCCGGTTCATAGGCACTTACCGCAGGCAGGTCTTTTTTTTCTTCAACGCTTGAACTTGAATAGAAATTTAAGTTTGCGGAAGGCAGACTGATGTACGAGAGAATTTCACCAGTCTGTGCCTGCGCTGCAACTAGCATGAGACTTTCAGCCTGAGTTGATTCAAGGGCCTTCTGTGCGATTTTTTCAAGCTTGTACTGGAGGTTTGCATCAATTGTAAGGTAAACATCGTTTCCTCGGTTGTCCTTACCTTCCTTGTATTGAGGTGAAAGAACCTTATCGTAGGTGTATTCAACTCCGCTGAGTCCGATTCCGTCACTTCCCATAAAACCGATGGCCTGAGAGGCAAGCGCATTTTCAGGATACGAACGACCCTGAATCTTATCAAACCTGAATCCGTAAATTTCGTTTTTCTTTAAGATCTCGCTGATTTCATTGTATTCGTGCTGTTCTATTTTTTTCTTGATGTAAACGAATGCACCTTCTGAAGATAAAAGCTGCTCAAGATATTCCGGTGTGTATCCCAGTGGTTTTGCAAGAAGGGCAGCGACGTTCTTTTTGTCTGTGATTACTCCAGGAGTTGCGCCAAGATTGTAGATGTTGGTCTGAACGGCAAGAGTTTTTCCGTTTCGGTCGAAAATAGTTCCTCGTTCCACGTTTTCTTTTGGCTGAACAAAAACAGGTACTTTTTTAAAGGCTGTAATTCCATAATAGACGACTATGTATAGAAACAAAAGTGCGAATACTATGAAAAAGAAAATTATCCGGCCTTTTTTATAGAAATTACCTATTTGCATACAACCTTGCCAACAATATTTTTTACCGAAACAAATCCGAAGTCCCTCGAATCTATCGAAGTGGAATAGTTGTCACCGATGGCGAGAACCATGTTTTCCGGGACCGTGGAATAATCAGCCAATTTCTGGTACTGACTTTCAGTCAATGGAATTAATTTTTCATCTATTTTTAAACTATACTCTGAATCTGCATAAAATTCTAGTGGGAAGTTTTCTTTTGCGACGACTCTCTTTACTGTCATTTTGTTGTCATGCAAGAAGATAACAACGTCATTCGTTTCGGGTTTTTTCCACTGGATGATGAATTCGCTCGTGAAGGGTTTTACTATTCCGTAGGCAAGCTTGTTTACAAGAACCATCTGTGTGTTTTTCAATGTCGGTTCCATGGATGTGCCGGATATTCGGACAAGGTCAAAAATAAAGATTTTTGCCAGAATTGAAAGGACGATGACGACAAGCAAAATCAGGATGAAAGGAATCTTTTTTTCTTTATTATTTTGCCTGCAACTCATCAAATAAATTCTAATATCATTAAAGAAAATTGTCGATATAAACAATATGCAAATATTAACGTACATTGACTCAAATCTTGCGATGCAAGATGCAAATCCTGTTTTTGACTGGAACAAAACTCAAAGACGAAAAACATTCAAAATGCCTCACCTCAAGAGAAATCAGCCTATCATCATGGAAGCTGTGGAAAAGGTGAAGGCTGCTCCGGTACAGAAAACTGTCGAAAGGACTTTTGAAAGAGAAGAAAAAAAAGAAAATCGCTCGAAAGTGTGGTCAGATGTACTTCCTTCTATAAAGTCAATTCTTGCTTCTCATAAAATTGCAATCCTTGGATTCTTCGGATTTTACGCATTGATTCTTGTAACGGCCTTTGCTTTGACAAACGTAATCCTTCCGATCCGTTCAATTCACCTTCAGACAATAACTGATATGGAATACGTAATTTTGGATGCTGCATTAAGAAGTTTTGCACTTTCTTCAGATCAGAACGACTCTGTGAACGATGAAGGAGACCTTGAATACAGTTCTGCAAAATTAAAATATGCCCTTCAGAGTGTGACATTTTCAAAATATACCGTTCGAAGCGGAGATAACATCACAAAAATTGCACGAAGGTTCGGTCTTTCGAATATTTCAAGCATCATTTCGGTAAACAAAATCACAAATGACAGAAGCCTTAGAATCGGGGAAGTCATCAGAATTCCTTCAACAGATGGAATCATCCATACGGTTCGAAAAAACGAAAGTCTCGCATCAATTTCAAAAAAATACGATCTGACGCCGGAAGCTTTGCTTGACGTAAACGATCTTTCCTCATCAGTGCTGCAGGTAGGGCAGGAGATTTTCATTCCAGGAGCAAAACTTGATCCAAACGTTATCAAGCAGACTCTTGGAAAGATGTTCATGACACCGATTAAGGCAAAATGGCGTCTTTCATCTCCTTATGGAGAAAGATCCGATCCATTTACAGGTGTTAAAAAGTTCCATACAGGTATGGATATGGCTTGTCCTACTGGAACTCCGGTTTATTCAACGATGGATGGACGCGTAATTGAAGTTTCATTCAACCGAATTTTTGGAAACTATATAATTGTAAGTCATGCGAACGGCTATCAGAGCCTTTACGCTCACTTGAGTGCGACAAACGTCAAAAAAGGTCAGTACGTATACCAGGGCAACAAAATTGGTCTTGTCGGTTCTACTGGATATTCAACAGGTCCGCACCTTCACTTTACGGTTTACAAAAATGGAAAACTTGTTAATCCGCAAAAACTTTTAAATAACAAATAGTTATGCTATAATACGGCAAGGAGTTTTCAACTATGAAAAAATATTATTCTTTTATCTTCATTTTGGGATTTTTGATTTCATCAGCATTTGCGCAGGTTGAATTCAAGAGTTTTGATTTGAACAATAACAACAATCTTCTTTTTTCAGTTGAACACACTCCAGTCGTTGAATCGGCTTACGAAGCGCTTTTCTATTATAATGTTGATGAAAAAATCCAGCAGAGTTCTTCATCTAAGACAAATAATCCTTATTTGATGACCTGCTACCCTGAACAGATTGAAGTTTTGAGCGACGGAAAGGTTTTTCAGTTCAGAAACCGATACGGTACGGCTCAGTACGGTGTCAATTCAAAAAAACTCCGATACGTCAAACGGGCTACAGAAATTGAAAAATCTTCAACAAGCTTTATTCCTGTCTACCACGAAAGACTTGCGCCGATTTCGGTAAGTCCTGATGGAAAATACGTCGGGTACATCGAAAGAACTACGGCTGCACGCGGAAAACTCATCATCAGATGCCTTGAAAACAACCAGGCCTTTGTTCTTGCAGACAAGGTCGAATATGGCTATGACGAGCTTCCAATCAAATGGTCACCGGCTTCTTCTACAGCAATCTATGAAAACAGCGGCGTGCTTTATTTTATCACGCTTAAAGACGGAGCTTTTGAAAATCCGCTCCCTGAAAAATACAGGAAAATCGGGCCTGGTACGATTCGAAACGTTTACTGGGCAAGCGGCAAAAAACTCATGTATGTTAACCACGAACTGGTCTATGCAATTTCCGCTGATGAACTTTATACAAGAGCCCTTTATTCAGACCTTATCGGAAACGGAAAAATTGTCGGAAGACTTCCATCTGTTTTTAATTCTTCAGAAGATCAGTTTTGGACGAGTGAAAGCGGCCTTTCATTGGTATTGCTTCAGGACAACAGAACTTTGTGGTACATGGAGCTTGCAGGTACTGACTTCAACTTCGTAACGACTCTTTTTTCATATCCATTTGTGACTGTTCCTGGAACTGCCCTTAATTTCAAGGTTTTCTGGACATTGCCAAAACGAGGTTCAATCAAACAGACTCCTCTTGTATGGCTTGAAATGCTCCGTGACGGTAAGAGCGAAAGCTACCTTTATTCATTGGTTCGAAAAGAAAGTGATAATTACGCTTATTTTGTTTCACTTCCGATTCCGACATTTTCTAGAATTCCAAAGCTTTCTCCTGATAAAAGTCAGCTTGCCTTTGCCGGCGAAGATGCATTCTTTGTATACGATGTAAGTTCTTGGTCACAAAAATACTGCTTCAACGATGAGCGGATCACGAATTTTGCATGGATTGATAACGAATCAATTGTTTTGGGCGGGAACGAAACCGTAAGAACCTGGTCATTGATCAGCAATACAAGTTCAATACTTTTCCTTTCTCAGGCTCCTGTTTATGGATGGAACGGAGAAAGCGATGAAGTTCTTGCAAAAAACAGTTTTGGAACATTCCAGTACGATAAAAATCTTGGCACATGGAAAGTTGCTTCAAATACGATTATACGGGACAATTCAACAAGAAACTCAAAATGGAGAATCTTCCTCGATAAGTCTCAGAACGCTTCATACAAAAACACGATATATTGCCGTGAATTGAATGCCGAAAGCTACAACAGGCCTCTTTTTGATCAGACAGCACGAAAAATCGTACACGACAAGCCGATGGTTGCAATTACCTTCGACTGTCTCGATAATGCTGATGGTCTTACTTCAGTTCTTTCAAGCCTTTCCAGATATGGCGTAAAATCAACATTCTTCATCAACGGTGAATTTGTTAGACGTTTCCCGACTGGCGTAAACGAGATCATCAAGGCCGGCCATCAGTGTGGTTCAATGTTCTATTCGCCTTATTTTATGAGCGATGAAGGTTTCGACATGAATGAAAACTTCGTAAGACGAGGTCTTGCCCGAAACGAAGATGATTTTTACGAGCTTACCCAGCATGAACTTTCTCTTTTGTGGCACATGCCTAATTATTATTCGAACAACATCATCTTAAAAGCAGGTTCAGATGCAGGTTATACCTGGGTCGATAAAGGTCTTGCACCGCTTGATATGCTTACCTACGAACAGGTCCTTAAATCTGGAGAAAAATATTTTACCAGTGCACAGCTTATTGATTACATCGTTGATAATCTTGATAACGGTGTTGTAATTCCAATATCTGTCGGAATCGCAGAAGGAACTCGAGGTGACTATCTTTACGATAAACTTGATGTTTTGATAAGTGCGATTTTGGCTAAAGGCTATCAGATAGTAACCGTTTCTGAGCTTTTGCAGGGAAACTGATTACTTTTCTGACATTTTTGCCCACATCCTTCGAAGCAGATTGCCTTTTGTAATGGTTCTGTCTGCTACGAGGATTGTACTGTCAATCAGATTTGTTCCGTAATAATATTCAACTTTTCCATACTGATTTCCCTTTTCTACAGAAAAATCTTTTATATCATCAAGAACAATTTTACGTGCTAAAGGATAATAGTTTCCTTTTTCATCAGTGATGTTAGGGCAGAGCACAAAGTGATTTTCTGGACAGATTTCTATAAGGTTGCAGCAGTATTCTTTTCCGCCCGGTACTTTGTATCTTACAGGTTCCATTTTTCCAACCGGC
>JAILRX010000157.1 GCA_024697985.1 Treponemataceae bacterium
TTCATATAGGCACTTAAAAGGCAGCGTCCGGAATACGAGATGCACATGGCACCGTGAACGAAGGCCTCAAGTTCCATCTCAGGAACTGCATCCTTAATTTCGGCGATTTCTGCAAGACTTGCCTCACGGCCCAAAACTACACGGGAAAATCCCATGTCGCGGTACATTTTTACAGCCTCTGAATTGATGCAGTTTGCCTGAGTGCTTACATGAAGCTGCACGTCAGGAAAATGTTTTTGCAAAAGACGCACGATTCCGATATCCTGCACGATGAAAGCATCAATCGGGTACTGCTTGAAATAATCAATTTCGTTGAGGAGGTTTTTTATGTCCTGGTTATGAAATGTGATGTTGAGCGCACAGTGAAGGCGTCTTCCAGGATAGCGTTTTTTAAGTTCAATTACCCTTTTTGCTTCGTCGTCGTAAAAATTGTCAGCCTTGGCACGGAGAGAAAACTTTTTCAAGCCGATATAAGCTGCATCAGCACCGTATTCATAAGCATACTGAAGTTTTTCAATATTTCCAGCAGGTGATAGTAACTCCATAAGACAATCTCCTCAAAAGCAAAAATTAAAAATCTCGATTCTGAATATGTTTTCCGATTTTTTCGATTGCAAGATGGGCTTGCGGTAAAAATTCATCGGCCATCTGGAACATGAACATCATGTCAGGCCAGGTATCAACCGTGCATTTTACGTCGTGTCGATAAAGAAGATGAGCAAAACTTCTGGTTACATCAGACTGGAATTCTTTTTCGCCAACCTGGATGTAAACTTCCGGAAAATTTGCAAGCTGCTCATCATTGGCATAAAGCGATGAGACAAGCGGATTTTTCTGATTTGAAAAATAAGTGTAGTAATCAACTGAACGTCTTAAATCTTCGGCACTGATGATTTCGTCCTGGGCCTTTTTCTGATTATAAATCTGTGCGTCAGGAGCAAATTCAAGACAAGGCGAAAATAAAATGATTTCCTTGATTCGGTTTCGGGAAAAACGCTCCATCAAATAAACTGATGCAAGGGCAATTGAAGCGCCGGTTCCATCTGCCATCAAAATGATTTCCTTATCCTGCAAGGCATTAATTACTGAACATACATCTTCAAGGGAAGCAGGAAATGGATTTTCTGGAGCAAGGCGGAATTCAGGAACACAAACTTTTGTCGTGGACGAGTTTGCGACAGAAGCACAGAAACTTCGGTAGGCTTTTCGGCTGCCGGCAATAAACGAACCGCCGTGAACGTATACGATTACCCTTTCCTGTGAATAGATTTCGGGTACGAGAAAGTCACACTGAACGCCACCAAGCTCAATTTCATCACGCTCAACGTTGTTTGGAATAAGAACCGTCTTGAACGTATTTTCAACCTGACTCCTGAAAGGCAGAGTTTCGGCTTTTTGCGTAAAAACAAGATTCTTTAATTTTTTGATTGCTGATTTTCTGTCAACGTTTTTCATTGTACCCACTCGAATTAAGTGTAGCAAAAAAAGAAAAAAAGTGCTATAGTTCGCCTATGCCAATAAAAATTCAGTCTGATTTGCCAGCAGTTAAGGTGCTGGAAAAAGAAAATATATTCGTGATGACAGAAAAACGAGCTGCAATGCAGGATATTCGTCCGCTTAAAATTGCAATCGTCAATCTGATGCCTACAAAAATTGCAACTGAAACTCAGCTTTTGCGTCTTTTGGGAAATTCGCCGATTCAGGTAGAAATTTCTCTGGTAAACATGTCTTCCCATCAGTCCAAGAACACTTCGGAAGAACATCTCGAACGATTTTACATCAGCTCTGAAGAAGCACTTACAAAAAAATTTGACGGAATGATTATTACAGGCGCTCCTGTAGAGCAGATCCCTTTTGAGCAAGTTGATTATTGGGACGAACTTTGCAAAATCATGGATTACGCAAAAGAAAACGTTTTCTGTACGCTTTTCATCTGCTGGGGAGCACAGGCAGGACTCTATCACTATTACGGCGTTCCAAAATACGACCTTGATAAAAAGCTTTTTGGAATCTATCAGAATTACAAGACCACCGTTGCAGAACCTTTATTGCGCGGTTTTGACGACATCTTCCCTTCTCCGATTTCACGACATACTGAAATCCGAGCCGAGGACATCAAGAAAAATCCAAATCTTGAGATTTTGGCAGAAGGCGAAGAAAGCGGCGTACTGCTCGTAAAATCCAAGGACAACAGACAGATTTTCATGACAGGACATCTGGAATATGACACGGAAACGCTCGGTGCTGAATACCGACGTGATCTGGATGCCGGAAAACAGATTGAAATGCCTAAAAATTATTTTCCTGACGACAATCCGTGGCGCGCTCCGATTTCAACCTGGAGAAGCCATGCGCACCTGTTCTACTCGAACTGGCTGAACTACTACGTTTATCAGGAAACGCCGTTCGAATTCGTATAGCATAAGCTTATTTTACGCACATCACTTTTCGAGTCTCATCGA
Organism: Treponemataceae bacterium; assembly: GCA_024697985.1. GTDB lineage: Bacteria > Spirochaetota > Spirochaetia > Treponematales > Treponemataceae > RGIG9060. The sequence continues at coordinate 2,463 of JAILRX010000157.1, forward strand.
TTCCAGGACCCACAACGCGCACAAAGTACAATCCTCGCGCAACCTTATTTCCGCCACGGTTCGTACCGTTCCAGCTGTAATAGTGAGTTCCGGCCGTTGTCGTGCCGCGCTGCAAATTCGTAATTACGTTTCCGTCCAAAGTCAAAACCTGTACCGAAAGGACGCCGTCTGAAGGCATCTCAACTGCGATTACGGTTTTCTCGCCTTC
>JAILRX010000088.1 GCA_024697985.1 Treponemataceae bacterium
GGCGTAAAGGCTTGCTGTAACTATTTTGAGCGAACGCTCAAAGATCCTGAAAGCGGAATGCCAAAACCTGCCTGCGTTATCCTTGAAGCAATTCAGGGCGAAGGCGGTGTAATTCCTGCTCCAGTTGAATTCTTGCAGACAATCCGACGTGTTACTAAAGAACTCGACATTCCATTGATTATTGATGAAATTCAGGCAGGAATCGGACGAAGCGGACAGTTCTTTGCTTTCGAATATGCTGATATCGTACCGGACGTAATTCTTTGCTCAAAGGCAATCGGTGGAAGTCTTCCTATGGCTGTTGTTGTTTACAACAAAAAACTCGATGTATGGGGACCTGCTGCCCACACCGGAACTTTCCGTGGAAATCAGCTTGCAATGAAAGGCGGAATCGTCGTAATGAAACGAGTTTCAGATCCTGCCTTTTTGGCTGATGTCCGAAAGAAGGGCGATTACATCATGGGCAAGATGAAGGAACTGCAGAAAAAAGTTTCGATCATCGGTGATGTCCGTGGAAGAGGACTTATGCTCGGAATGGAATTTATCGATCCGAATACTCCTGCCGATATGCTCGGAAGCCACACTGGTGGCGGTCCGATTGCTGCTGAAGTCCAGAAACAGTGTTTTGAAAATAAGCTTGTCATGGAAAAAGGCGGACGAAACGGAGCTGTAATGCGATGTCTCTGCGCGCTGAACGTTACTATGGAAGAAATCGACATGATGTATTCAATTTTTGAAAAAGTCGTTTTGGATACAGACAAGAAAGTCAAGGATGGAACTTTTGGCAAATAAGCTTTCTGACATCAACTTTCTGACAAGTTCAGAAGAATCGAAGAAAAACTATATTCGACTTGTTGAACGAACTGCAAAGGCAATAACAGGTTCGTTCATCGATTCAACTTCTTATTCAAGACTTACTCCCCAGGAATTGAACAAGGCAATCAAGGTTGATGACCTTTTGCCTGCTCAAGGAATCGGGGAGGACGCTCTTTTCGAAAAACTTGAAAAACAGGTGCTGCCTAACATGTTGCGTACATCAAGTACTGACTACATGGCCCACCTTCATACACTTACGCTGGTTGAGACAATCGCCAGTGAACTCATCATCGCAACTTACAATCAGTCGATGGACAGTTGGGATCAGAGTCCTGCTGCAACCGAAATCGAAGTTGAAGTCTGCAAGTATCTTTGTAAGCTCTACGGCTACGATGAGAAAGCCGGAGCCTGCTTTACAAGCGGCGGAAGCCAGAGCAACATGACGGCCCTAATGATGGCGCGCGACTGGTTCTGCAATACAAAGCTCAATCACGACGTAAAGAAAAAGGGACTTCCGGCAAATTATTCAAAATTCAGATTCTATACCTCTGAAATTTCTCATTTCAGTATGGATAAAAGCTGCCACACCTTCGGGCTTGGATATGACGCTGTCGTAAAAGTACCTGTCGATTCCAAAATGAAGATGGATATGGAAGCCCTTGAAAAACTCGTTGCCAAAGACGTAGCAGACGGCAATATTCCAGTCTGTTGCGTAGTCACTATCGGAACGACTGATTACGGTTCAATCGACGATGCGGCAAAGGCTCGAAAAATCTGTGACAAATATGGAATGTGGCTCCATGCTGATGGTGCTTACGGAAGTGCCGTAATTCTTTCTGATACAAACAGCGGTCGAATCGGAGACCTTTCAGTTTGCGATTCAATCACTGTGGATTTTCATAAAATGTTTTTGATGCCTATCAGCTGCAGTGCCGTTCTTGCAAAAGATGACGCAAACTTTGAAGCTTTCGAACTTCATGCTGATTATCTTAACCGGGAGGAAGATGAGGAAGCCGGCTATACGAACTTGGTCGGAAAATCCTTGCAGACAACCCGCCGTTTTGATGCGCTCAAAGTCTGGTGTGCTTTCCAGTTCCATGGCAAAGACGGATATTCTTCTATAGTAAATACTACGATGGATAACGCTCATTATCTTTATGAGCAGTTGAAAGCAGACAGTGCCTTCCAGGTTTTTATAGAGCCTGAAATTTCTTCTGTTGTGTTCCGACTTGATGCAAGCGACGATGTAAACAAAATCGTTCGCCGAAAGCTCATCCACGAGGACGGAATCGTTATCGGACAGACTGTTTATGACGGAAAAACCTGCCTCAAATTTACTTTGCTCAATCCTCTTGTAACTCACGAAAAACTTGATTCCCTTATGGCAGAAATCAAGCGGCTGGGTGCGGCTTCAAAATAAAATAAGAATAGAATCAAAACAGGAGCTGTGTATGTCAATTCCTTTGATGTGTGAAAAGAAGACTCTTACTGATTTTGTGGTACAGCGCGACGAGCAGTGTTGCATCCCTCCTGCAATTTTCTATAAAATCTGGTGGAAAGAGGATCTTGAAAAGTCAGGCAAAGACAATTGTGGCGACGAGGCGACTCCATTTGCTGAATTTTCACTTCCTGGTCTTGCTTTGGATGAGTTTTCGCTCGTTTTATATCAGCTTTCCCAGAATTGCATAGACAAAATTTCGGACAAGTTCGGTTCTGAAATTGCTGAAAGGTTTTTCTCTGAGTTTATGGCTGCATTTTTTCCGGAAAAAAAAGATGACTATTGCGTACGTTTTTTATCTTCTGAAAAATACGGCTCAATTGCGGTGATTGATGTTACGATGGAAAAATACCTCGCTCTTGGTGGAAAGTCTGAAACGACGCCAATTGAAGATTCGATTAGCTGGCGGCTTTTTTACAAGTGGCGCGCGGAAAATCCCGAAGAATATGAAGAATTTCATAAAAAACATCGTCGAGCAGGTGGCTTGCGTGAATATCTGGAAAATAACGAGGAGTGAGTATGAAAAAATTGCGTTTTGTTTTTCTTCTGTCTATTATATCAGTATCATTTTTATCTTTTGCACGTGCGAATGATTATTACAATTCAGTCGTTTCGCTTATCGAAAATCATAATGCAAAGGTCGGCTTTGCAGCCATTTGTGATGATGAAATTTTTGCTTACAATGGGGATGAAGCTTTTCCGCTTATGAGCGTTTATAAAATTGCAGTTGCTAAGTGCGTTCTTGAAAAGCTCGAAAAAGAAGCTTTGTCTTTGGATTATAAAATTCAGCTCAATAAAAACGACCTTGATAAAAACACCTATAGCCCAATCCTTAGCGATTTTGATGATGATGAATTTATAATTTCAGTCCGCGAGCTTATAAAATATGCACTGATAAAAAGTGATAACAATGCAAATGACATACTTATTGATTTTGCAGGTGGGATTAAGAACGTTAAAAAGTCGGTTTTGAAGAATACTAAAAAATTGAAGATGAAAAATCAGTTTGATATTTTGGAAACTGAAAAAACTATGCATCATGATTTGCAGAATTGCTACAACAACTGGGCAACTCCGGTTTTTATGGCGCGATATTTTGAAAAATGCCTTCATTCTGAAAATATTACTAAGGAAAATCAGAAATTCTTGAATGAATGTCTTGCTTCGCTTGAAACCGGGACAGATAGAATTGTGAAAGGTTTGCCTGCCGATACAAAATTTGCTCACAAGACAGGAACGGGGCCTAGAATGAAAGACGGAAAGAAAATTGCTTGGAACGATTGTGGCGTGATTTATCTTCCGGATGGTCGCGAATGTGCAATCTGCATTTTCATAAAAGATTCTTTTGAGACTGATGAAGCGGATTCTCTTTTGATGCAAAAAATTGCTTCT
>JAILRX010000126.1 GCA_024697985.1 Treponemataceae bacterium
ACATCCGCATCGCTCAAAAGTGCAATTATTCTCTGAATCTGTCGCGGACTCCACAGCCTGCACGCCTTCTCGTACTGCGGCCAGGCAGACTTTATATAGAAGCCTTTTGACATAAGCTCAGAATCGCCGAGTCTTCCGTTCTCGTTGATGATGCTCCATTTTTTAAGCTGACGGAAACTGTAGAGCAGACCGGCAACAAACTCGATGGAGCTGTCGCTTTTTGCCGACGAAAGGATTTTCTGAAGGATTTCCAGCGAATTTTCAAGACGCTCAGACTGATTCTTTGAAGTATCGACCATGGCGTCGAAAAGCGTAAACGGTGTTTCTTCCTTATTGTGGGCCAGAATTTTATCAACATCATCCACATCGATGAGATGGTCTTCGGTAAAGCAGGCAAAAAATCGGGAACACTCGTTTTTGAGTTCCTCGGTATTATTCTCGACAAGATTCAGGATTGTCTGGGCAGCCTCGTCGGTAATTTTAAAACCGTTGCGGCCAAAATAATTCTTAACCCAAGGCAGCTTCTTGTTTTCATACATTTCCCAGAACATTTTGACGTTCTCTTTCGGGACAAGTTTTTCTACCTTTTTTTCAACGGAATTTTCATCGGTAATCAAAACGAGAATCGAACTTTCGTTCTTTTCTGCTTCAGTTGCATTTTTCCAGCTTTCCAAAAGTTCAATGTCGTCTTTTTTCTTTAACAGCTCTGCATTTTTGATGACATAAAAAAGCGCATCCGAAAAAAGCGAGCCGGTCGTAAACTGCGTCATGATTTCGCTGAACGGAGTTTCGCTCAAAAAAAACGTATTGAATTCAACTGCGGGAAATTGTTTTTTTGCCTTGTTTTTCAGTTCCTGGAGCGCATCGTTTCGCTCGCCAAACTCGGGACCTTTGTAAAGATAGAACGGAATTGCCATCAGTATTCCCTGATTATGTGCGAAAGTTTTCCGAGGATTTTTACGTTCTGCGTGAAAATCGGCTTGTAATCCGGATTTTCAGGCTGGAGTCGGATTCGGCACGATTCCTTGAAATAGCGTTTCAAAGTTACGGTGTCGTCCAGAACGGCCACTACGATGTCACCGTTTCTTGCTGTGTTCTGCTGATGGATTATCGCAAGGTCGCCGTCGTTGATTCCTGCATTTATCATGCTTACGCCCCGGATGTGCAAAGCAAAATAAGTTTCGCCCGGCTTTACGAAAGGTTCCGAAAGAGTAATTGTCTTTTCAAAATTTTCTTCGCAAAGAACAGGTTTTCCTGCAGCAACAAATCCTAAAATCGGAACCTGCTGTGTATGTGAAAATGAAGAAGTGCCGTTTACGACACGGATTGATCGGGACTGTTTTTCAGTCTTGGTAAGATAACCTTTTTTTTCGAGAGCGTTTACGTGATCCTGAACAGCCCGGATGCTGATGTCCAAATGCGACGCCATCTCGCGGATGGTTGGCGGACACGAATGTGCCAAAGTATAGTCGCTTATGAACTGCATAACCTGATTCTGTCGGTCTGTAAGGCCTTTCATTGGCTATTCCTCTTCAAATTTGTTTTCAAAAAGGGTATTTATAGCTTCGATAGCTTCGTTTTCATCCGGTCCGGTAGCCTTTACCAAAAGCTGCATGTTGTATGAAGCAGCCATCGTAATGACACCCATGATGGATTTTGCATTTATCACAAAAGAGTCTCTTTCGATTGTAATTTCAGAAGCAAATTTGTTTGCTGTCTGTGCAATTAAAGCAGCCGGTCTCGCATGAATTCCAGCACGATTCTTAACAACTACTATTTTTTCTGCCATCTAAGGCCTCCATTATTTTCTCAATTATATGATTTTTCGTAATTTTTAGTAAGAGTCATCAATTCTGTAATAACTCTGTGCATCGTTCGATTCAATCCATTTAAGGATGTTCTGGTTAAACTCTTTAGCAGAGAAATAACCCATTTTCTTAAGACGCTCGTTCATGGCAGCTGTCTCAACGATAATCGGGATGTTACGGCCAGTTCTAACCGGAATTTCGACCATCGGGACCTTTACTCCCAAAAACTCGATTGTCTGTTCATCGGTTCCAATTCTATCATAAAGCTTGGTGTCATCCCACTCTTCAAGACGAACGACCAGCTGAACTTCCTTCTGGTCTCGAACCGCACCAACACCGTACAGCTGTACAATATTGATGATACCCAATCCGCGCACTTCCATATGATGGGCAACAGCTGGATTTGCACCGCGTCCCAAAAGGCTGTTACCGTTAAGGCAGCGAAGCTCTACGATATCATCAGCAACAAGTCGATGGCCGCGCTCGATAAGCTCCAATGCGGTTTCACTTTTACCGATTCCCGAAGCACCCAAAAGGATGATTCCCAGACCGAAGACTTCAAGAAAAACTCCGTGAACGGTCTTTTTTGGTGCGAATACGTTCGAAAGAACTCGGATTATTCGTGCTGAAAACTCTGTAGATTCCAAGGCTGTAAGCAGAATAGGGCAGTTGCTTTCTTCTGCAATTTTAATGAATTCGTTTGACGGAATTACATTTCTGGAAAAAATACAGCAGGGTATTTGATAGGTAAAAAGCTGACGGATATTCGTGTAATTTTTATCTCGCATCAGCATGTCGATGTAGGCTACTTCACCACGGCCAAAAAGCTGGATTCGTTCATAGGCAAATGAATCAAAAAAGCCGGAAAGCGCCAATCCTGGACGGTTAAGGTCTGGCATGGTAATTTTTCGAGACAGTCCCTTTCTTCCACTAATACATTGCAGTTCCAGTTCATCCAATTCCTGAACGTGCAAATCTAAGAGGTCTAAAACTGTAAAATTCGATTCTACCATACCAAACCACTATACAAAGATGTCGAATAACTTTCAACACCTGAATATTTTGAAATTAACGACCCTGAATCTTGTCCTTTTCCTTTGTTACTTTCTGGTCAAGAACATCCATCAGTTTGTTGATTCCTGCAGCAAAATCAAAATCATCAGCTGAAACGTGTGCCGAAGTTCCCCAGCGGAAATTTACAGTACAGTCGAAGATAAATTTCTTTTCCTGCTTGATTTTCATGTCCAAGTCGATAATGAGGTCATCAGCGTACTTGATTCGATCAAGTTTTTTGTTTGCTAATGTTTTCTGAACCTCCGTCATATTAAAATCAACAGCTGTAATTGAAGTTGTCATAGTAATCCTCCTAAGATTTTAGTGATATAAGTATAACTCTACTTAGGTCGAAAAGCAAAAATATTTTTTTATCGGTCGTAGCTGGAGTTGAGGTTGAGTTCGGTGCGGTATTTTGCGACTGTGCGGCGGGCGATGTGGATGCCGCGTTGCGCGAGCAGGTCGCAAAGCTTTTGGTCGCTGAGCTTTTTGCCCGGGTTTTTGGCGTCGTTTTCGGCGATGAGTTGTGCGAGCGCAGTTTTGACGGCCTCTTTGGAAAGCGCGTCGGACGCTACGATGGCGTTTGCAGGCGCGTCTTGAGAACCGTATGCGCCGGCAGCGTTTGCAGGCGCGTCAGTTGCGGACACGGTTTTTGCGTCGGACGACGCACTGGAAGGCCCGTTCGACGCAGCAGAAGGCCCGTTCGACGCGCCGGCTAGTGAGCCCGCCGCACCAGAAACCGCGTTGCTGAAAAAGTATTTGAGCGGATAGGTGCCCCACTCGCAGATAAGATATTTTCCGTTCGCAATTCGGCTTACGGTCGTTTCGTGAACATCAATCTGCTGGGCGACATCAACCATGCGCAGCGGCTTTATGTGCCCCGGACCCTTTTCAAAAAACGCTTTCTGCACGTTCAGGATAACTGAAACGGTTTTTATCAGAGTCTGATTTCGGATTTCAATTGCCGTCAAAAAAGTATTCGCATCCTGCACGGCTTTTTTCATCTGCTCGTTCTGATTCTTGAAGCTGGCGAATTCCTCGTTGAGCCTTACTGTCGGAAGATTCGTTTTTATCAGTTCGGTCTGAAAGTCCCCGTCATCAGTTTTTTTGATGCGCACATCAGGACTGATATAATTATTGCCGCCTGAAATTCCGCCAAAATCACTGCCGGATGCAAAGTTTCGGGCAGGAAACGGCTCGAGAGTTTTTATGAACTCTATCGCATTTTCAATCTGTTCGGGAGTCGATTCAACTCCGTTTGCCATCAGATTTTTCTGTATCAGATTGATGCGAGGTTTGTTCAAAAGCTCAAAAAAGTTCTTTATGAAATTCAGCGTAAATTCATCAGCATTTTTTGATTTTGCCTGAACGTAAAGACTTTCCTGAAGATTTTTTACCGCAACGCCCACCGGATCAAACTGATGGATTTTTTCGAGCATCGCTTCGACAAGCGGCATATCATCAGCAGGAAAAAGCGCATCCAAGGCCACGACGTGATAGCCCTTATCATCAAGATTCTGGATGATGGTCTTTCCGATTCGATTTTCCTTTTCTCCAAGCGGAAGCTCACTGAGCTGCCTCAAAAGATTTGTCTGCAAGGTTTCTGACTGCTCGGGAGAACTTTCCAAAAAAGACTGAAAATTATCGCTTAGAACCGACGAACCGGCTTTTTCAGAATAGTGCGTATCAGTTTTTGGAATTGATGGGGCGATTTCAACCTTGGCATCACGTACGATTTCGAGCGCCGGATTTTTTTCGACTTCAGAATAGATGTGGTCGCGAAGTACATCAGACGGTTCAGAAAGAAGATTCACGGACTGAATCATCTGTAAGGAGAGTTTTTGCTGCTGGCTCTGATTCTGACTTAAGGTTAACCCCGACATAACGAAATTATAGCATAAAAGCCTTTTTTTCTGTATACTATCAATATGAAAACACTTGAAGATTATGGAATCAAAGTTCCGGCAATCCTTATGCCAAATAAAAAAGTTGACCTGAAAAAATGGGCCGTTATCGCATGCGACCAGTACACTCAGGACAGAGATTATTGGAAAAAAGTTACTGATTTTGTAGGTGATGAACCATCAACATTGAAAATCACCTTGCCGGAAGTTTACCTGAACGACGGCGACAAAGCCCAGCGAATTGAGAAAATCAACAGAACTATGCAGGAATATCTTTCAAACGGAGTTTTTGCAGATCCTGTCAACAACATGATTTATATAGAAAGAACTACAGGTTATGGCCGTGTTCGAAAGGGTCTTGTTACCGCAATCGACCTGGAAAGCTACGACTGGAAACCTGAAGAAAAGGCTCAGATCCGCGCTACGGAAGCAACGATTCTTGAACGAATTCCACCACGAGTTGAAATCCGAAAGAATGCTCCAATCGAACTGCCACACATCATGCTTTTGGTAAACGATTCAGCTAAAAAGCTCGTCGAAGCAACCGGAAATGCGGCTAAAAAAGATGCGCCTTTATATCAGACTGAACTGATGTGCGATTCTGGCAAAATCAGCGGATGGAAGGTAAGCGATGAACTTGCCAAAACAGACGTTTTGAAAGAACTCGAACGAATCGAAAAAGAACAGACCCAGGACGACGGAAGCGTTTTCCTTTTTGCAGTCGGCGACGGAAACCACTCGCTTGCAACCGCAAAGACAATCTGGAACAACTTGAAAGCAGCAGGCGCTCCAAGCGACAGTCCTGCCAGATACGCCCTCGTTGAAATCGTCAACATTTACGATGAAGGGCTTACTTTTGAGCCAATCCACAGGGTTTTGTTCAACGTTGATGCGCAGAAACTTCTTTCTGAAATCAGTGCAAAACTCGGCGGGAATGTCTGTGAATGCAGCAATGATAAAGAACTCGAAAAGGCAGTCGGCTCGTCAAAGGCTGATTTTGGTTTTGTTTACGAAAAGGATGGAAAGAAAACTTTCGCACTTCTCAAGACACCTATCACCGACCTTGCAGTAAGCCATCTTCAGCCGGCTTTGGACGAATTCCTGAAAGCTAACGGCAATTCAAAAGAAGACATCGACTATATTCACGGCTCGGATGAAGTTTTCCGACTCGGCGGAAAAGACGGAGCCGTTTCAATACTTCTTCCACCGATTGCAAAAGATACGTTCTTTGCCACAATCGCTAAATCAGGTACTCTTCCTAGAAAGAGCTTTTCTATGGGCGAAGCAAGCGAAAAACGCTTTTATATGGAAGCTAGGCAGCTTTAAAAACAATTGCTGCCAACGAGTTTTCGCCTAAAAATTGTATGCGAAAACATCGACGACAGCTTTAGGAGACAATTATGGCACGAACAGCAACTATTGAGCGAAATACAAAGGAAACTCAAATTTCCCTAACGCTGAATTTGGACGGAACAGGAAAATGTGAACTTGAAAATCCGATCGGATTCTTTCAGCACATGCTCAATTCTTTTTGCAAATATGGTCTTTTTGACTTAATCGGTTCGCTTAAAGGCGACCTCGAAGTTGACCAGCATCACCTTATCGAAGATACAGGTATTGCACTCGGAACGGCTTTTGCAAAAGCCCTCGGAGATTGTGCAGGTATTTTCAGAAGCGGTTCATGCCTCTATCCGATGGATGAAAGTCTTTGCCGTGCAGCCGTAGATTTTGGAGGACGACCATTTTTGGTTTGCGAACCGGAT
>JAILRX010000220.1 GCA_024697985.1 Treponemataceae bacterium
ACCTTCACAAAAGAACAGATTCAGGAAAGCCACAGTTCATCAATCTCGGACTTTCTAAAGCAAAAAGGATTTCTGGTCATGGCGACAGGAGCCTACGGTTCAAAACAGGAACTTTCGTTCAAGGGCTTCACGTCGTTCTGCATCAAAGTATATGTTGATGGCGTTTACGCAAACAATCCGGCAACAGGCGAATTCGACTGGAACTCCATCGACATAAACTCAATCGAATCAATTGAAATTTCCGAAGAACCCGGGCTCGAATCATCTGAATTTGCAGGCTGCATCGTTTACATCACGACAAAAACCCAAGACTACAAAAAAAACGGACTTTCTACCGAAACAGCAATTTCTTCTTACGAATCCAACTTTTTTGATTCAATCTATCAAAACATCAATTACATTGGAAACTCAAAAGATTTTTTTTATAAAATAAATGCCGCCTTTGCCTATTATGAAAATGAATATTTCAAGGGCTCTGGAGGAGCGATAAACACCTTCAATTTTGCCCACATGGGAAACGCAGGTTTTTCATGGAACGCAAAACTTGACGAAAATGTCACAATTTACGGTTCGGATAGTTTTGCCTACAATCACGTAAAGGCATACGCGACAGGTCCGACCCTTACGACAGGACTTGAAGATGATTACTCGACACAGAACAATTTCTGTGCTGATTTTAAATATGACAATTTTGAAACTACGACAATTCTGTCATATTTTTATGGCCAGGTTGATTATCTTGAGCAGTATTCTGTCACAAATCCTGACATAAATGTCACAAATACACAGTCTGTCGGATTACGACAAAACATGACATTTAAATTTGACAATGATTTGCCATTAAATATGACATTCGCATACAAGGAAGATCATTCTTATTCCAGCTCTGCCGACCGTCACCAACTTGAAGGCGGCGTGGAAAAAGCCTGGAACTGGGACTGGTTCACCCTAAAGCCGTCGCTCGTCCTGCTCACCTACGGCGGCACGTCGTCGACGAGTTCCTCGTCGTCTAGCACCTCGTCGTCCGGCGCGTCTAGCACAAGCGCATCGTCGGCTTCAAGCGCGTCTAGCACAAGCGCATCGTCCGGCGCGACCTGGGACGCAAGCGGCCTCCACGCCGCCGGCTGGACCTTCGCCGCGCTTCCGCGTTTGACGCTCGAACTGGCCGACGTAACAGTTGCCGCCTACCGGGTTTTTACCCTGCCGACCTTCAATCAGCTTTACTGGCCTTCGACAAGCTATGCCGTCGGAAACCCCGATTTGTCGGCCGAAACAGGCTGGGCGGCAACCGTAGCCTACAGCACAAAAGACTTCCCGCTTTTCGCCCGATTCACCTACACGTATTACGAAAACAAAATCCGGTGGGCGACAATTGACGGAGTGCTTACTCCAGTCAACACGTCAAACGCGGATTTCTACGTGGGAACGGTCGGCTACGAGCAGAAAGTCTGGCAATCAGAAAAAAGCGATTCGTACCTGAAAATTCAGGCCGATTTTACGGTAACTCAAGCGCGGCTCCGTGAAACTTACAAGCAGATAATGTGGGTTCCAGAATATCAATCTCACGCATCAATCTTTTTCAAATATAAGGGCTTAAAAACCGGTGTTGACTACAGCTTCACGAGCAAAAGGTACAAGACAAACGACAACATTTCCAGCTATCCTGCAATGCACCTTTTGGACGCAAGCATCTCTTATCTGATTAACGAAGAATTTGAAGTCTATGCAAAAGGCTCGAACCTGCTCGACCAGCGCGTCGTTTATCACGACAACTACTACATTCCAAGCAGAAAGTGGACTATCGGTTTAAAATTTCAGCGATAACGTGCTATAATTTTTAAGATGAAATTTTCGCCAAAATCAATAAGACAATTTTTTACCGCTTTTTTTCTGATCGGATTTTTCGCAATGTCTGTTTGCGCTCAGGAAGTAACGGTCCAAGAATTGCAAAAAGCAATGGTCGATTCTGATGCGCCAGCCGAAGTTGAGCTTCCTCAAGATTTTTCATCAGCCGAGCATCTGAAAAAAGACGAAAATCCAAACTTCAACTCAAAAATGACAAAACAAGAACTTGAGCTTTTGGAAAAAGGCGAAGTCCTCATCAGAAACGTTGATAACATCAAGAACATAAGCTTGAACACGGACAACAAGCATTTCAGCAAGGAACTCATTTCATCAATCAAAAAAATCAGACCGCGCTACCTTGCAGAAGTCATAACCTATATTCCTTACGAAGGCATGGAAGATTTGCCAGAGCGATTCGACCGAATTTTATACAACGCCTCGGATTTTACGGGCATTCCATACTGGTCCGAAGAATCCCAGCAGTGGTACGATCTTTTTTCCTATGCCGAACTCAAGGATAAATACTCAAAGGATGATAAAGAATTCGTAATTGTTGATGTCGTGATGGATCCTCTGGATGTCGTCACCGGACGCTTCGAAGTTCAAAAAGCCGAATCTGAATTTTTGTATCAGGCTTTCAATGAAACGAGGGTCACATACTGCAAAATCATCGAATGCGTCAAGCCTGAAAAAATGGAAGTTGCCATCTACGTTTTTTACGACGAGGACAGTAACAACTGGATAATGTACGGCATCGGCGGCGTACGCGCTCCACGCTTTCCGATTTTTCACAAGCGCATCATGGTTTCTTTCATGAACCGCACGAAAAGCCTTTGCATGTATTTTTTGTCACAGCTTTAGTTTTTAGCAATTTGTTTTAGCAATTTGTCTGGCAATCTGTTTTGAAATCTGACCTTATAAATATTTCACAAATTGACTATATCCATAATATCAGTTTTGTATTAGTATTCATTCAAGTTACAAATTCAAGAGGTTTTTATGGATAAAAGACTTTTAACAATTCAAGACATTTCTTGCGTTGGACAGTGCTCGCTTACTGTAGCGTTGCCTGTAATTTCTGCATGCGGAATCGAAACGGCCATTTTGCCAAGTTCCGTACTTTCAAACCACACCGCACCAGGATTTTCTGGCTGGACTTTCACTGATTTGACTAACGATATGCCAAAAATTCTTGAACGATGGCTTACTGAAAAAATTGATTTTGATGCTTTCTACACAGGTTACGTAAGCAAAGCACAAATTCCTTACATCCTTGATATCATGAAAAAAACAGCTCGACCAGGTGCACTTAGAATCGTTGACCCAGTTATGGCTGATAACGGTGTAATGTATGCCGGTTTTGATGCTGATTTCCCTGAAGAGATGAAAAAGCTCGTAAACGGCGCAGACGTAATCATGCCTAACCTTACAGAAGCTTCTTTCCTTCTCGGCATTCCTTATGATCCGGTTTTGACTCAGGAAAAAACAGAAAAGATCCTCAAGGATTTGCACAAGCTCGGTGCTAAAAACGTAATTTTGACAGGCGTAAGTTTTGAAGAAACAAAACTCGGTGCTGCATGCTACGACGGCGTAAAGACTGATTATTACTTTGCTGAAAAACAGGCCCTTTCCTGCCACGGAACAGGTGATGTTTACGCAAGCGCAGTTGCCGGTGCTCTCGTACGAGGAAAATCACTCCTTGAAGCAAGTGCAATAGCTGCTGACTTCGTAGTTGAATCGATTAAAAAGACTCAGGACGATAAGGATCATTGGTACGGAGTTAAATTCGAAAAGGCTCTGCCATATTTGATTGAACGCCTGAAATAAGGTGCTGCCGCGTCAGGTCCGGCGGTCACGTCAGGTCCGGCGCGATTTGTGCGCCGCAAAACCTCGGCCCGGCCTAAAACCCAGCCGGGGCTAATTTTTCAACCGGCCTAAAACCCAGCCGGCGCGATTTGCCAGCCCCCGGCGCAAGTTCGTCCGCGCCTACAGCATCAGCCTGTAAACCTTGCTGCCCCGCTCCGGGCTCCACTTAGCGCGGCGCTCATCCGGCAGCATCTCCACAGAGTCGGGCGCAAAGCCCAGCTTTTCAAACCAGTCGCTCGTCTGAGTCGTCAAAATGAAAACGCTGTCTGCCTTTTGCGCCCTCGATTTATCCACCAGATAAGAAACCATCTTAGGTCCAATCCCCATGTGAGAATAAGTTTCATCCACGGCAACAGCCGCAATTTCGTTCTCGTTTGAAGGATAACGGATGAGCGCCGCGCAGGCCCTGATTCCGCCATCAAGCTCGTACACGATAAACTCGTCCCGATGCTCGTTCAGTTCAACCTCAGTTCTAGGAAGCAGAATTCCGCGTTCGATAAAAGGTCTCATAACGCCCAAAACTCGAGGAATATCATCAATCTGCATTGAACGGATTCCACCGTAATCATTCTTGTAAATCATCGTGCCTGAACCAAGACCTGAGAAAATTTCGCACGGCATTGCACCGTCAACCGAACCGTTCAAAATATGGACTCGCGAAACTCCCCTTCGGCACGCATCTTTTGCACAGGCCAAAAGCGCAAGTTCAGGAAGATCTTTTTTCTCGTTTGCCTTGATGAAAAGATCAAGTTCCTCAAGATTCAAGGCTGGAATATTGTTTTCCGGTGTTAGAGGAAGCTCATTGTGTATTTCAAAATTTTCGGCGTTCAAAACCGAATCGTAGGTCAGGAAAAACAGCTTTTCAGCCCCAAGCGCAATGGCCGCTTCACAGGCCAATTTTACCGAAGAAATGTTATAAGGTTTTCCGTTTACGCTCCATCCGATGCAAGGAAAAATCGGAATAAAGCCGTCTGAAAGAACAGTTTTGACCGCATCCACAGAAATCTTTTCGATTTCTCCACAGTTTCCGTAATCAATTCCTTCGATAACGCCTTTTGACCTAGACCTTACCCAGTTTCCGATAAGGGCCGTAATTCCATGCCCCGAAAGAGATGTCATGATTTTATTCGAAACGTCAAAGGCCGCCATCTTTATGAGAGGAACTGCCTCATCAGAAGTTATTCTAAGTCCGTTTTTGTATGTCCAGCTGATGTTTGCAGTCTGCAGAACCTCGTCGATTCGCATCTTTGCACCTGGGACTATCAGAACGTTCAAACCTGCTTCGTGCATCAACGCGATGTCGCTGATATGGCTTGAAAAAAGCGGTGAATCAATAAGCCTGTCATCAATGTAAATAACGACGGTTGCATTCTTAAAACGCTTGATGTAGCGGATTACATCACGAATTTTTTCTGCATTATCACTTGAATTTTCAGTGCTCATTTTTTTTCTCCTAATTACTCGTCTTCGTAGAAAACTTTGCCTAAATCAACTGAAAGAAAACCACTTCGGCCTGTTTCATAGAAAACTGATTCTTCCCATGCGATGTACAAAATGTCGCCCTCGATGATAAGCGGTCCGTAAGTAAAATTCTTTGGAAGTTTAGGCAGTCGGAAAGCAACAGGATAATCGTTGTTCAAAACGTATCGATTCTCCAAGGCTCCGCTGAAAAATCCAGTTCCATCAGTAAAAATCGCAATCGAATAGGTGTCGCCTAAAAGAACCTGACTTTCCATGATATCCGGGTTGCTCAAATCATCAGTTTTGACATAGCTTTTCTGGATACCGGTGTTCTGCTTTGAAAGCTGGATGTAATACGTGAAATCCTTTGGAAGCCTTGATAAAAGCTGCTGAACCCTCTGCGGCGAATGAGACATGTCTTCAGGAGTCATCTTTGAACGGAATTCTCCTTCGGAAATTGATTCGGTTCTGAGCATATCCTTTCGTTTGTTCGGTTCGATGCTTGTCAGATCATCGTAGGTTGAAAAAGTGATGTAGTCAAATCTCTTTCGGTTGCTGTCCATTGTTTTAAGAGTAACCGACCACTCGTTGTTCTCATACATGATGTCTGAAACTTCAACATTGTTGTCGTAGTCCAAATCGTCGGTGCTCAAAAGCGGCAGGAAAACAGAACTGTCCGGATGATACTGAACCAAAAATGGATGGTTAACATCAGCGTCTTTATTCTTTCCGTTCGTATTGAACTCTTTGTCCTTGTAAACATGGAAAACAGGATAGCCGTCAATTCCAATCAGGTTGTCCGCCG
Organism: Treponemataceae bacterium; assembly: GCA_024697985.1. GTDB lineage: Bacteria > Spirochaetota > Spirochaetia > Treponematales > Treponemataceae > RGIG9060. Next base: position 5,978 of record JAILRX010000220.1, read on the forward strand.
TCAGTCCTGAAAAAATCGCATTGTCAGTTATCAAAACGCCCTGGTTTTCGTTAGCAGGATCACAGTTGAAAAGTCCAAGCTTGTTTACGGTCATGAACGCATCAGTTCCGATTGAAAGGCTGGATGAAATTCTGATGGCCTCGGTCCAAGGCTTCATCAAAACCTGAGGAGCATGCTGAGGAAGCGCTACCCTCTGAAAACCGTCATAGGTAAAGTAATACCATCTGTGATTTTTTTTGGAAATTTCCTTGAATTCTATTTCAGGATTTGACTGTCTGACTGCCTTAGAAAATGATGAAGACTTGTCGCAGCCCTGGAAAAAGAGTGCAAAAAAAGCCGTCATCAATACCAAAATATATCTAAATTTCATCGATTTTTTATCCATTATTACTATATTTTAGCATAGTTTCTGCTTGCGTTCAACGTCGATTTGAAGTTATAATAACTTTGTGTCGGAATTATTTATTGTTGCAACTCCAATAGGAAATCTTGGGGACATTACAATTCGAGCAATCGAAACTTTTAAAAATGTTGATGTTATTGCAGCAGAAGATACCCGTCATACTTTGCAGCTTCTAAATGCTTTAGAGACAAAGGGTTACGGAACTCACGAACAGTTCCACAAACAACTTGTCAGTTGCCGTTCTCAGAACGAGGAAGAAGGTGCGAAAAAACTTATTCAGCTGTTGGATGAAGGAAAATCAGTTGCGTTTGCAAGTGATGCAGGCACGCCGGGAATAAGCGATCCGGGGGCCGTTCTGGTAACTCTGGTCAGACAGGCCGGACATACCGTAATTCCGATTCCGGGAGCTTCGGCATTTGCCACTTTGATAAGTGTCGCAGGTGCAGGCGGAAAGACAATTATTTTTGAAGGTTTTCTTTCGCCAAAACCAGGCAGACGAAAGTCCAGGGTAAAAGAACTTTTAGAGACTGGAGATGCGTTCGTTTTATACGAATCTCCGTTCAGAATCGTTAAACTTTTATCTGACATTGCCGATATTGAAAGTGAACGACGTGTTGTTGTCGGCCGCGAGCTGACAAAATTACACGAAGAAATTGTAGATGGGGATGCAGCATCAGTTCGAGACGACTTCGCCGGACGTGATAAAATTTTGGGAGAATTTGCAGTTTTTGTTTCAGGCAGTAGAAAAAAATAATTAAAAAAAGTTTAACTTTCTTAAAGTTGCTGCCGATAATAATAGTGTGAGGGAAAGGTAGGTCAAGTATGATGATAGAAAGACTTGGTGGAATTAATCCACTTCAGAATGTACAAAGATCACAGCAGGTTTCAAAAAAGGCTGAAGTTTCTACTGTCGAAGATACAGTTGTTGTATCTGACGAAGCTAAACGCCTTGCAGAAGAATACATGCTTTCTGAAATTGCAGCTCAGACTCCAGACGTTCGAGAAGATTTGGTTGCACAGGTAAAAGAAAAGATTAAAGATCCAAACTACATTAATGCTGCACTTCTTAATTCTGTTGCAGATAAGTTTCTTGAAAGCGTAGGAATCTAATTAGATTCAGAAATGAATAGAAGCAAGAGAGGCGGGACAATAGTTTCCGCCTTTTTTTTATAGGATAACAAAAATGGCAGACTTTATTTTCAAAATTTCACCAAATATCATGCTCGGTACTTACTTGAGTTCAAGGCTCGGACAGTACGCGAAAGACTATGCAAACCGTTTCATGGTGATAATTGATTCAGCATTGCAAAAAACTGACATCGAAGCAAAACTCAGGACAACTCTCGAGGACAGCAAAATCGATTTTTTTGTTTATAAGGAAGTTCCTGCCAATCCAGATTCATCCACACTCGAAAAAGTTTTATGGCTCGCACGCGAAGCTAAAATCAAGGGAGTAATCGCAGTAGGTTCCGACAATACGACCAATTTCGGAAAAGCTGTCGCCATGTTCTATTATCAGAAAAACGACGTTTATTCCTACATCGATAATACAGAATTTGAAAATGATGCTCTCCCATTCATCTGCCTTTCGACAAACCTTCATGATAAATTCTTGTTTTCAAACCGTGTGCTTGTAGTTGATGCTCGAAACCGAAAAACAGTCCTTCTAAAATCAAAAAAGCCGGTCTGCGACCTTGTCGTAATCGATCCGGATTTTAACATAAAAAATGGTGAGCATCAGAAATTTTTGGACAGCATGAACTGCCTTAATCTTGCATTGGAAACTTATGTTTCACAGAAGGCAAACTTTTTTTCCGACATGCTGATAGAAAAAGCCGTTTCACTTTTGGCCGCAGGATTAAAAGCAGAAGACGGCCTTGAAGATAATCAGACTTCAGCCGAACTTCTTTCTGAAAGCGGTGTCCTTGTTTCTCTTGCAGCCGCTTCAAGCGGATACGGAGCAGTTTCTGCCCTATCAACCGTAATGCAAGGTCGTTTCCAGATTGACTCGTCTTTCTCAACTGCAATCCTGATGAGCTCGTTCATCGAAGACTGTTCAAAAATCAAGCTTGATAAAATTGCTAAAATTGCAAAAATGATGAACGTTTCAACCGAGGCCGATTCTGAAGAACAGGCAAAGACAAACCTCATCAATTACATAAACGATCTTCTTTCGAAAAACAACATTCCTTCAAAACTCAAGTCGCTTTCAGTTGCAATGGAACAGCTTGCATCAGTCGCAGAAAACGCAGGCAACCTTGATATAATCGAAGGTTTCCACCGTTCAATGAATGCTGATGATTTGTTTGAACTCGTAAAGCAGGCTTATTGATGATTCCACCAAACAAACTGTTTGAACTTGAAGGCGGACAGAGAAGGCGAAAACTCGCACTTTGTTTCGGCGCGCTCGAAAGGGACATCGCAGGAATTGCTGAAAAAGGCAGTGAATATGCCTTCCACAGCATGACCCGTCTTGAATACACAAAAAAACTCGTTTCAATTTTATGCCAGGATCCTCAGCTGCCGGAAGAAGCAAAATCAGAGCTGAAAGGCCTGATGGAAGCAGACCCTGTTGATGAGCGCCGCCTTTGCAACTGCGCCCGCAACCACTTACTGGCCATAATCGGGACGTTCCCAGCCGAATGGGACCTGGTCATCGCACCCCATTCCGGTGCAGAAGAAGGAACCGTTCAAAAGCGTGATTTTTATCCCGGACTTTATGTTTATGCAGAAGATATCCGTTCTCCATTCAACCTTGGTTCGATTTTCAGGACCGCGGAAGCAATGGGCGTAGAAAAAGTTTTCATCTCGCCGTTTTGTGTAGATCCGAATCACCCGCGGGCAATTCGCTCCGGAATGGGGTGCATCGAAAACTTAAGCTGGGAACGGCTAAGCCTCGATGAGCTCGTTGCGTTTGCAGAAGGTGCGGGCCTCCCTATTTTTGCGCTCGAGACAGGCGGTACTCCGCTCGACGAATTCGAGTTTCCAAAAAAGGGCATCGTCATTATCGGCTCGGAAGAACTTGGCATCAGTCCATCGGCCTTGCAGAGGGCAACTTACGGAACGGCAACCATTCCTATGAAAGGCATCAAATCATCATTAAATGTGGGAGTTGCATTCGGAATCCTCATGCAAAGCTGGGTGTCATCACTTTCGTGACAAAATTATTTTTTTGAATCAGAAATGAGTTTTTCGTAACCTTCTTCAAGTTGAGTTGCCAGATCCTTCAAGGTATCAGGATCGTCAAGGTGATATTTATCGAGGACGGTCTTGTTGAACTGATAAAATTCAACTTCGTTTTTGTAGAAGCATGATATCATGTTTGCAAGATAAACTATTTCAGTCAAATCAATGAATTTTTTTGGGGCAAATCCAGGCTTGTGGTGAAATTTTATTGCCTGAACGATTGAATCTTCATAACCCCATTTTTCAGCAACCATAGCGCCAATTTCAGCATGGTTTATTCCAACAGAAAGCTGCTCGAAAACTGTTGCAGGCAATGTGTAATGCTCGCACAAGGTCGAATAATTTTCGTGGATATTCATTCCAAAAAATACGATTTTTCCAACATCATGCAGAATTGCAGCAACATAAGCATCAGTTATTAATCCGGTCTTTTTAGGATAAAAATTCATCGCAAGATTATATGCGAAAAAAGCGATTTTTTTGCTGTGCTCGTAAACCGAAACGGCAACGTCGTTTTGGGCAGCCAATGAGTGAATTGCTCCAAAAGAATAAAGAATCTTCTGGATAGCTTCCATTCCCGCAATATTTACGGCCTGCTCAATTGTAGCACATTTTTCGTTGTGCGAAAAAAGCGCGTAATTAATCAAAGTCATCAATTCGTCATAGAAATTTTTATCCTGCAATAAAATCTTGGTCACTTCATCGTAATCAACCGGCTCTTTTTTGAGGAGAGCCTGTGTCAACTCAATTGCAAAAGGCATGTTCGGAAGACCATCAAGCTGGGTTAAAATAGCCTGAGAAGAAACAGAAAGGTTTTTCTGGAATTTTGAATCAGTGTCGATTTTGAAACTTGTTACGGTTTCATCGCCGTCATTGTAGAAAGAAAAGTCGCTGTCTTCCATTCCGATTTTTCTAAGCATCAACATCATTATGACGATTCCAAGACCTGCGCCTTCAGAACTGTCCAAAATCTTATCAAATGCGTCCTCGATCGAATCGAACTGGCTGGCTCGGCTCACCTTATCGTGAATTCGTCTGTATTCAAAATATGTCATCTTGCTGTTGTTTCGGATTTCAATAAGAATTTCGCTTCCGATTTTCTGCAGAACGACTTTTACATACAGGCCGGCATCTTTCTGGAGTTCCATATAGTGATTGATGTTGCCGAGGGTGTCCTCCTTGAAGGATTCCATTCCTTTTGCATACTGTTCTTCGTTAAAAAGATCCAGGCCCTTTTCCTTAAAATAAACACGCTTTGTGTTTGCCTTTTTTGCGTTGGTCGTAAGTTCCTGAATACAGTAAGTTATGTACTCTATCATCTGTTCCTGATTGATAATCTTAAGAAAAGTCGAAGTTACTTCATTGATGTAAACTTCAATATCGTGAGGAAGAGTATAGGATGTAATCATGATAGGGATTTCAGCTTCTATTGCCTTGAGGATTTTTTGTTTATCGCTATCAGACAAAATTTCTTTTTCCATAACTTATTCCAAAATTATAACATAAAATTTTTAACAGTGCATTAAATTTATTCGTGTTTTACCTTTGTTTTCCCCTTGTCACTTATGCCATTTTTTTTGTATCTTAGACGCATGAATATTACGAAAAACAAAGTTGTAGCAATTGCCTACACATTAAAAGATTTGGAAGGTGCAGTAATTGATGCTTCGGAAGCAAATGCACCTCTCGTTTATGTACATGGAAACGGATATCTTATTTCAGGACTTGAAGATGCTCTTGAAGGTAAAACTGAAGGTGATGAATTTTCAGTACAGATTGAACCAAAAGATGCTTACGGAGAATACGATGAGAACTTGATTTTTGAAGTTTCTCGAAGTCAGTTCCCGGAAGGCGCTGAAATTCAGGTTGGACAGGAATTTGAAGCTGAAAACGGACAGCTGGTAAGCGTTAAAGCCGTTTCTGCTGAAAAAATCACTATCGATACAAACCATCCGATGGCTGGAAAAACACTTTGCTTCGATGTAAAAGTTGAAACTGTTCGCGATTTGAGCGAAGAAGAACTTGCCATGATGTCAGGTGGCGGCTGTGGCGGTGGATGCGGCGGCGGCTGTTCAGGCTGTGGTGGCGGAGACTGCGGCGATGGCGGATGCGGTTGCGGCGGATGCGGCGACTAAGGCTTTAAGGAGGCTAAGTCTTTTAGACGGCTAAGGCCTAAAAACAAAGATTTGTAAGATATGAATCGAGACGCTGGGTAAATTTTTGCCCGGCGTTTTTTGTTTTGTTGGCAGATGGAACGGATGCAGATTTGTCGAGGCGGTTTGCAGTTGCGGCAAATACGTCACTTTCCCCAACTTCTCTTTTACCGCCGGTTAACTCTCTTTTGCCGGCAAACTCAAATTCCGAAAGCTTTTTGAAATATATAAAAATCATGTTGATGAAATTTCCGAGTTTTCCCTTCAGGACAATTTTATTTGGAATGACAAGTCTGGAAATTTCAACGGAAAGCACAAGAATCAAGGCGCGCTTCAAACCTAAAAACAATGCGTTCTGCGTTATTGCAAATCCGCCGATTTTATAAAGCACCTTGCCGCTTGGAACGAGCAAACTGAAAATTACTATCGACAAAATCAAAATGAGGTCACGTGCAAGCTGCTTGAACACCGATTTTGCGTTCCTTTTACGGCGCGTAATCTGATTTTGCGTGTCAGCACTACCAGTCTCATCAATGCCATCTGCAAAAACAAAATCTTCTTTATCAATCATTTTTGAAAACCACACTGAGTTTTCGCTGAACATTTCTGTAAAAATGCCAAGCACGAGTGAACTAATCAGACCGGAAATCAGAAGAACAGGAGCTATATAACCGGTGCTTTCCTTAAAAATCATCGCATATGACAGACCGATTTGTGCAAGGTTGTTTCCAAGGCTGCCGGCAAGAGAAATACCGACAAAACTCACGTGCTTCCTGAAAATCGATTTTGCCATCAGCATGAAAATCAGGGCCGAAAATGAGCCGCAAAAAGAAAAGACGAAAATGTATGAAAAAAGTGTTCCGGAAATTATTGACTGGATTAGGACTTTTAGCAAAACAAGCAGAAATGACTGCCATGGCGTCAGGACGAAAATGGCAATCATCACGCTCATGTTTGCAAAACCAATGCGCATGAAAGGCAGAGGTTTTGGCACCGCATATTCAATCATCGAGAGGAACATGCATAGTGCCGAAAAAAATGCTATTTTACTGAACGCGTTTGAGGGCTGCTGTTGCATCAGGATAGTTTGGTCTCCATTTCAAAGCCTGCTGATAGGCAACTTTTGCTCCGGCTTTATTTCCGCTGTTTTCACGAGAAATTCCAAGTCGGTACCACCACAATGAAGCGCCTGGAGAAATCTGAAGGGCTCTTGAATAGGCGATATCAGCGTGTTCGTATTTGTGCTGAAGTCGGTAAATTTCACCTACAAAAAAGTAAGCTGTGGAATATCGTTCCTGATTAGGTTTTGCAGAAGCAAGATACTTTTCAAAACATTTAAGTGACTCTGTATAATTATTTACGTAAAAAAGTGCTTCAGCATTTGTCTCAAGGATTCGGCCTTCATTGGCATTGATTTTCAAAGCCTTGTTGCACTCCGTAATTGTTTCGTTATAGCGTCCCATTCGCAAAAGCGACCAAGTCAAAACTACATAAGATTCGATATTGTTTGGCTTTTCCTGAAGTTCTTTTGTGCAAACATCAACTGCAACCTGATAGAGGGCCTTGGCTTCATCCATTTTTCCCTGATTTTCAAGAGCACGACCGTTTCTATATTGAACAAGAGCATCAATTTTTTCCTGTGCAAAAACAGGCGTAATCAAAAAAGAAAAAATCATCAGAATTGAAAGAAAAACTGATTTTGAATTATTCATAAACTTTTCTCCGAACGATAAATTAGCAACATCAATTATAAACACTAAAGATTGTTTTTTCAATTGCTTTGAATTATACTCTATTATATGAGTAAAAAACCTGAAAACGAAGAAAGCAACAAACCTGCAAAGAAAAATACAAGCAAGAAAAACAAGGGAAAACCAAAGTCAGGACTGATTTTCTGGCTGGCATTTGCAGTCATCATAGTAATCGCCTTTTTGGTTGCCAGGGGACGAATCGCAAGCGTATTGCGCGAAACCGATTTCATAAATGAAGTTGTCGGAACTGAGCCTACACGAATTACAGATTTGGTAAATTCACAGGCTGAACAGGAAGATATAGCCAAGCAGAAAAAGGCAGAAAAAGCAGCAAAATCAAAAAAGCCTAAAAAAGCAGAAAAGGCAGCTGCAAAAGCAAAGAAAAATCAGGAAGCAGAAGACGAATTGCCTCAGGAAATTCAGCGCACAGAAGCAGATCTTGAAGAACGAGAAGAAATAACGATCAAAGCCAACAAACAGGAAAAGATTGAGAAAACTGAAAAGGCTGAAAAAGTAGAAAAAAACGAAGTTGTGGAAACTCCGAAAACAGAAGAAGCGCCGAAAGCTGTTGTTCCAGAAACCATGCATATCAACCTGTGTTTCGTCCAGATTGATGACAGCGATGGTTCAATCATCCGGCGGGAAACTATCCGAACGGTTGAAAAAAACACTTCGCCTCTTACGACAGCCCTCAACGCGCTGATAACAGGACCGAATGCATCAGAAGCTCAAAAAGGCTACATTTCGATTATTCCACCGAACACCAAGCTTTTGGGTGCCAGAATCACAAACAAAACTGCGATTCTTAATTTCAACGAAGATTTTACCTACAATTCGTACGGCGTTCAGGGACAAATCACACAGTTGATGCAGATTGTCTACACGGCAACGAGTTTTTCAACGATTGATAACGTGCAGTTTTTGATTGAAGGTCAGAAAATCGACTACCTTGGAGGAGAAGGAGTTTGGATTGGCTCGCCTCTTTCAAGATTTTCATTCAAATAGAACATTTGTTAAACATTTTGATTATATTTAAAGATAGAACCTGTTTATGACGATAGTAAATCGATAAACAGGTTTTTTTATGGTAAATGAAAAGATTAAAATCCTAGTTGTAAGCAATTCTCTTGAAAACAGAAAGTCCATCGTTTCAGACCTCGAACGTACTGAACAGGTCCGTATTCTCAGCGAACAGAACGATGCGAAAGGCGCCATCAACTTTTGCTGCAACACACCTGTCGATGCGGTCATAAGCGATTACGATCTGCCTGAAATGGACGGACTTGAATCAATCAAGTTTTTGACAGGAGACCTTGATATACCTGTAATAATTTTTTCAGATGATGATACTTTGTATTCAAAATCAATTGATGGCGGTGCTGTAGCCTTCGTAAAAAAATCCTCATTGCGTTTTACTGAAGAAGTTTTATCAGTCCTTAAAAAAATTAAAGATAATGCACCGATTCCAGAGCTTTTCGGCGAAGAGGATGAAGTTAAAATTGCCAATAACTTTAAGATTCTTTGCATCGGAGCTTCTACTGGCGGTCCATCAGCCGTAAGAGCTATTTTGAGCCGCTTGGGCAGCAATTTTCCGATTCCGATTCTTTACACGCAGCACATTGATGTGCGCTCTGACGCAAAAATCGTCGAGTTGTTTAATAACGACTGTCCGAATACCCCGATGGAATTGGCCGAAAATGGAACTGTGGCGCAAAACGGCCACGTCTATATGGCACCAGCGAAAAAGCATCTGGTAATTGATCATATCAATGAAAACGGAAACCCTGTACTCATGCTTTCTGACGAGGAGCCGGATCACTTTTTGAAGCCTGCTGTAAACGTAATGTTCAAAAGCGCCGCCAAGATTTTCAAATCTAAATGTCTTGCCGTTTTGCTTACCGGAATGGGAAAGGACGGGGCGGAAGGATGTAAGGAAGTTGTCGACAATGGCGGCTATACGATAGTTGAAGACAAGTCGACGAGTACGATTTATGGAATGCCCGCCGCTGCAGTAAAACTGAATGCGGCAAAATGTATCATTCCAAGAACTCAAATCGCCCAGAAAATTCTGGAAATAATCTGATTTTTATACAAATTTTTAATACAGAGTATCGAAATACTGTTTGTTTTCCCAATAAAACTTGTAATAAGTTGAAATTATTGAAAGCGCATAGGCACTTTCTGTCTTTTCAAAAACCTTTACAACGTATCGAAAAGGATCATTTTCTGAAGGACTGTAAAGTGGATAACAGCAAATCAGACTGCTGCCCTTTTTAAAACACTTGGCTTCAGGAAGATAGGCATAAGAACCATTGAGACTCATCTGGTTTGCCCGTGAAAAATATTCTTCTACGCTTACACCACGCTTTGTAATTTCACTTTCAGGAATATCCATTTCAAGATTCCACAAAACGGCATTGTCACCCAAGGTCTTCAAATTAGGAACCTGATCGCTGTCTTCCCACACAAAGGCGGCCAGTTTTTTCTCTGATAATTTTTTTGTCTTTGGCTGAGAAGGAAAATCGACGAAGCCCGGGAACTTTTCAAAGGACAAATCAGCATTGTCGTTGATGCTTCCCATCGTTACGGCCTTGAAAACCTTTTCACCGATGATTGAATCAACTGCTTCAATATTAAAAAGAGGAATCTGTTTGTCATAGGTTACCTGAATTGGGCCACCAAAATATTGGACATCATGAGTTTTGGTAAAAATCTCGGAAAAATCCTCGTCGTTAGAATGTTTTCTCATGGACGCAAATTCGTAAAGAACCGAATGAATGTAGTTTATGATTTCGCTGTCATCGTTTGTTACACCATCAGGTAATTTTTCGCCGGTAAGTTCGATATGGTCGGCTTTTTCATCAAGCGAGAAGAAAATCGAAAAGGATTTGTCCTGAACAAGATTTTTTCCATCAGCTTTCAAAAGATATCTGACCTGAATTGTATCTTCACCATAATATAAAAACCCGATATACAAAGGATTTTCAAGTCGATAATCACGATAGTAAACGTACTGTCCGCTTTCAGTCTGAAAAGCTTCCTTGATTCCAGGGAGAGCAAATACTGAAGCAGACAGGGACAGCAAAACTAAAACTACAAAAATGCGTCTGAGTTTTTTCATGCGCGAAGTTTCTCCATTTCAGATTTGATGATTTCTTCAACTTTCTGAACGATTTCTCCTTCAGGAACAAGCTGATTATCACTTTCAGAACGGATTTTAAGTTCGATGTTAGGAAGATTCTTTTCTCCGACTACAAGACGCAGTGGGATTCCGATCAAATCCATATCCTTGAACTTAACGCCCGGTCTTTCGTTTCGGTCATCAAGCAAAACTTCGATTCCACGTGCTGAAAGCTCATCGTAAAGTTTATCTGCAACTTCTTTCATCTGACCGTCGTATTTTACAGGCACGATTGCAACCTGGAAAGGCGCACAGCTCATCGTCCAGACGATTCCATTGTCGTCGTGGTGCTCTTCGATAATCGAAGCCAGAGTTCTGTCTACACCAATTCCGTAGCAGCCCATAAGAGGAGTAACGGCTTTTCCGTTTTCATCCAGATAGGTTACGTTCATTGATTTTGTATATTTGTCACCAAGCTTGAAAATATGTCCAAGCTCGTTTCCTTTTTTTGTATAGAGTTCCGCACCGCATTCGCAGCATTTGTCGCCAGGTTTTACTGTTCGAACATCAGCGTACATAAATGGAGTGTAATCTCGTTTTGGTTCTACATGCTTGATGTGATAGCCTTCTTTTCCGCTGCCTGCGATACAGTCGTGCATTTCCTGTGTTGAAAGATCAGCAATTACAGGAATTTTGATTCCGACAGGTCCTACAAAACCGTGTGGTGCACCGCTCAAACGCAAAACGTCGTCAGCTTCTGCAAGTTCAGCACCACTGGCCTTAAGGAGGGCCGCAAGTTTGACTTCATTTACATCCAGGTCTCCACGAATGACAACGCAGAAGAAAGTTTCAGGAATGTATTTTACGCCACCTTCAGTTACAGTTTTGGCATTTTTATATGCTTCTGTTCCAGAAAGGTCGATTGCACAGTTATAAACCTTGTAAATCAAAGCCTTGAGGAATGTTGTTGATTTTGCATTGAAGAATTTTTCCATGTCTTCGATAGAGAAAACATTTGGAGTTGCAACCTGTTCAATTGGCAGATCAGTTTTTACCTGAGGTTTTCCGTTGCTGTCGAGTGGAGTTTCTGTTGCACAGGCAGCCTTTTCTACGTTTGCTGCATATCCGCATTTTGGACAAAGAATCAATGTGTCGTCACCAACTTCACTTTCAACCATGAATTCTTCGCTTCCAGAACCGCCCATGGCTCCTGTATCAGCTTTTACTGATATTGTAGAAAGTCCCATTCGCTTGAATATTTTTCGATAGGCTGCTGCACATTTGTCGTAACTCTGATTCAATGATTCCTGATTTGCATCGAATGAATAAGCATCCATCATGATAAATTCTCGACCGCGCATAACTCCGTATCGAGGACGAATTTCATCACGATATTTAGTGTTTATCTGATAAAGGATGACTGGATACTGTTTGTAACTTGTCAAAGTATCACGAACGAGTGCTGTAAATGCTTCTTCAGCTGTCGGAGAAACGACCATGTCCTGACCGCCTCTATTCCGTGGTTTGAGCATTTCATCGCCCATTTTATCCCATCGGCCACTTTCCTTCCAAAGCTCGCCGGGCTGAATTACAGTTGGCTTCATTTCCAAAAGACCAGCTGCATTCAGTTCTTCTCTGATGATATTTTCAACTTTGCGTAAAGAACGCAAACCGATCGGCATGTAAGAATAAAGTCCGTTTCCAAGTTTTTTAATCATGCCGCTTCTAAGCATAAGCTGATGGCTTGCAATTACTGCGTCATTTGGAACTTCGCGCAGTGTATTCATCATTAATTGGGATGTTTTCATAATTTTGATTTTAGCAGAAAAATATGTTTTGGTGTAGTAGTTCGGTCTGAACAGTTATCTGACAAGAGATTTTTCTATATCAGCAATTTTTTTCTTAAGATTGATTTTTCAAAAATGCAAAAAAAAACCGCCTTTCAAGATGAAGGCGGTCTGTATCTAGATATAAAGCAGATTAGTCAGCTGGATACAATGTCATTTCTGTGTTTCCATCGCTGTTTTTAATTTCAAGATAATATGTTCCATCAGAAGAAGTTGTCTTTACTACAGTATATTCTGTTGTTGTATCACCATCTTTGATTGACAACTTGTCACCTGAAACTGTGTATGCATAAGTTGTTGTTGAAGAAGTAGTAAGGCCTGCAATTGTTACTGATGATGTTACTGTCAAATTACCATCTTCTCCAAATTTATAAGTAACAACACCTGTGCTATCTTTCCAAGTTGTTCCAGGAAGAGTTGAAGCAGCTCCACATCCAACCAAAGCTACCAATGCAGCCAAAATAACCAATACGCTTAAAGCTTTTTTCATAATAAGAATCTCCTTATATATTTTTAACAAATTATAATATCTTGTATGATATTTGTCAAATTGTGCAAACTAGTGTAAGATTGTTTCAATGAAATTACGAAAGATATGGATATTTTTTAGTTTCTCTATCTTCTTTTCCCTTTGTTTCACGCCGCTTTTTGCAGCAGAAAACAACGGCGCCGACCTCACGTACGCGCTTTATCCAAGCATGGGCACAAACCTCCAGTACAACGCCGCCCCACTCCCTTCTGCGCCAAGTCCTGCGCTTTTTTCGTTTGGACTCGGTTTTGATTTAGGCTTTTACAGAACCTTCGCATTTCGCCCGGACTTTCAGTTTTCCGGCACCTACTATCTTTTGCAGGACGGTTCGGCTCTGCCTGCGGCTCCCGAAAGCAGAACAGCCTACGTAATTTCGGCCCTTTTTGACATGCCGGTCTGCTACATAGTTCCGGTCGGTAAAACACAGTTTTATTTTGGCGCAGGACTTGCGTTATATATAAGGGCGGCGTTCCTTGCCTCCAAGGTTCCCTCAAGCGAACAGGAAAGCATTACAGCCATCAATCAGTATTTTTGGTCGAATGCAAGATTTTTGTATCCTTCCTTTCAGTTAGGCTGGGACTTTTTATTGCACGAGGATTCTTCGTTTGGTATCAACGCAAAAGTATTCTTTCCTTTGGGAAATGCCGGCAACGAGAATGCATATTCATGGTTTCAGGACGGAATCATAAGTGTGAGCGCAAGGATTAAATTCACTCTCGCTTCTAAAAATTCTCATCAGTCTGAACAACAGGCCATTCCAGAAGAAAATCCTCAAGAGACAGAAATTCAAAACTGATCCCCGAATCAAAAAATTCATAACTGCAGATTGCATCTATCAATTCGCTGAAAACCTCCTCGCCATCGGTAAGAGCGCTTTCTGCAACCTCTATTGAAATTTCCTGCAACTCACAATCTGAAATCGAGTCAGAAAAATCATTTTCAAAAGCATATTCCTTCAAAAATTCGTAAACATAATTTTTAATCTGAAAAGTACTCATCGTTTTTGGATTTTCACGAAGACTCTCGCATCCGAAACAAAACGACATCGCGTAAAAACAAAAAAAAGAAGCCGCCCAAAACTTTTGAAAAACAAATTCGTTTCGGACAGCTTCCTTTCTGAATAAAATCTTCTTTAACTTCATTTTTTGCTCCAAAATCTGTTTTCACAATAATTATTGTCGCAAAAATGAAATTTACGTTAACTTTTAATTAAATTCCGTTGTAGTGTGTTGCAGTTTTTTCAAGGACGTAAGCTTTGAAATCCTCAAGTTTCATTGTCTGCTGCTGGATGCCGCTAGACTGTCTGAATCGGATTGTTAC